>WRDL01000102.1 GCA_009784095.1 Coriobacteriia bacterium
GAATAGTTCATGAGCATTGTTCGCGGTGACCTCACCCTCAAAATCCGAGATACGCGTGAATTCATAATGAGATGATTCTCGTTCATTCGTTTCATCAAGAACGCTGAACTTGAGGGCAAACCCGTCATCAGCCACATGGATCATGAGCGATCTGAATGAGAGGGGTCGATTGACGTAGGTCAGCTGCTTTTTCTCTACTCTTCCCGCCTCAGTGATGATCGCCAGTTCCCCCGCGCTGCCACGCGGTTGTCCGTCGGTGATATAGTTCTCCTCTTTGCTTATCAGGAGGATATTGGGCGGTGGTGACGCGAAGGTGTGGAACGCACCCCGTTGTGTGATATCGAGGTTCTCTTGAGTGATCGTCCGAGTTTGATCGATCGGAGCGACCATCAGCGCTTCTGATCGAGTCAATCGTCCTGCAAGGATCACGGCAAGCGTTATCGCGAGTAGTATATGGAAGAGTGGGCTCGCATAGAGCGCCCACACCGATCGAGACGCACACACGAGTTGCTCACTGTGATACGGTGTCCCGAAAGAAAGCTCTTCGAGCGTATCCGCAATAAGCTTCTGATCGTGGGCATTGATGCGATCACTCGGAAAGCTGATACCGAGCGATCTCCCCCCTACCGTTCTTTGCGATTGCGAGATCTCTGCGATCATCTGACTTCTCTTCCTGGCGACCATGAATCGTTTCCATGCACACGCGCACGTACTCATGAGCAGGAAAGCGACCGGAAGTAGAAAGGCGGGCGACGAGAACGCATCGTGAAGTCCCAATGTGCTCACTGCTGAAGCGACCACGTTGACCTCGAGAAAAGCAGATATCGGGCTATCGATCTCCAAACCTGTTTGGGGTACAAGTGTCCCTACGATCGCAAAGAGACAGATATAGACGAGAAGGATGACCGCTACACGTGGAGATGAGAGAAAGCGGAACAGACGCTTATAAAGAGTGTTCATGGGGCGTATGCTCGCTCGTCAGCCACGAAATCATTTGTTAGTCGGAAAGAGTGACTATTTCCGCATCGGCGGATTGAACGATCCACCTACCATCTATAAGAAGCACGATGTAACTCACGCGATAACTCTCGACGACCGGAGTGGTGAAGTTGCCGGTCTCCAATGATAGGTAATTGAATGTCCACGTCTCTTCCGTCGTCACCGTTGCTATGGTGTCGTTGATCTCCGTATCCTTTATCGAGAAGGAGTCCAGACGCTGGTTCAGCGCGTTTCCGTCAGCTGCATTCATAGTGATGTAATAAGAAACACGACGCGCAAGATCCGGCGTCATGGTGGGGGTCGCAATCTCAGAATCCATATTCCGATAGGAGTAGGTAAGCCACTCAAGATAGGTCTCCACCGCCTCCTGAGGCGTTGCCTGCTTCATCTCGAGCGGAATCGGTATGTCGGCCTCAAGATCACGGACCGTCGTTGCACATGAACTGACAGATATCGCCACCACTATTATCATCATGAGTAACACGGCTTTATTGAGCGGTCTCAAGAGTTCTCCTTCCGTGTCATGAAAGCAACAATGAATAGCAATTCCTCTGGCTGGAAACACGAGTTCTGCAATGGGTCGATTCTAGCAAATGCCCTAATGCGTTTCAACGTGTACCTGTTCGTACACCAGTCGATAGAACATCGCCAATCCAAAGATGAACACTGCGATCTCTCGATATACAAAAGGATGATTTGCTGAGTGCCACCCCATCAGTTGCCACCAGATGAAGGGAGATATCGCGATACCGAGCATCGGAAGATAGGGTTTCGCTACCGCGAGATCCAGTTTACCTTGCTTCTTCTCAAGGAATATCAACCATACTATTACGCTCAAAGCGACGAACACAAAAAATCCTACTACGTAGAGCCAGTAGTAAACATCTCGCACGTTGGCATCAAGAGATGATGCGCCCATGAACGTCGCTACATTATAGGGGATAGCGTTCAACCAATCGGTGACAGATGCATCGGTGATAAATTTTACGACCTGATTTGCCATCGATGAACCAACCCCGCTCACACCGAACAGAGAAGCGATAAGTGATTTCGCTGCCCAGAACGCTCCATAGACAAAGAACCAGAGACCATAGATGCCTGCAAGACTCCGAGCAATAATTCCCTCATCTCGTTCTTGTGTTCGATAGAGCCACATACCATAGATCACGGCAAGAAATCCCACAATGATCAACGGCGCGGTAAGGAGATCAAAAAAAGCGGTAGCCATCGCTGAGAGCGCGACGATCTCGAGGATCGGAGCATCCTCACCTTTTCGCAAGAGTGTGATACAGAGGGCGATGTTGCTCACAAATAGGATATAGAAGACACTCAGGAACTGGAGGGAGAGTGGCACGAGATAGATCGAAGCGGCGAATAAGCTGACCGCATAGAAGAAAAGGACCACCTCATCAAAGAGCTGGTATATAGAGTGACCGGCGATGGCAAAGAGAACGCTTAAGCAAAGATAGTTGACGACTCGAAGTTGCTGATAGCTGAAAATGCTCCCAAGTATTCGCAGCGGCGTCCGATACCCATGCCAGTACCTTCCATATTCGTATGTTGGCTCAATACCCTGATAATAACGAGCCTCCAAGCTTTGTACTTGATTGGGGAGCTCACGGACTTCATCGAAGAATGCGACGACCATCAAGGGTTGTAATGCTTGTTGTGCGATCGTTCTTGCGGGATTATCCATCGAGAGCTGGGTCATGAGCGCATCGGTGTAGTTATCGAGACGAGAGAAGTTTCTCCCGAAAAGGACCGAAGGGTAGAATTGCGAGCGCGCGGAAAGGGTCGTGATGTTCTCAGCGATCCGAGCATGGAATCCGGGAGCGCGCACCGAGAACGTCAGAAACGATAGTGCAGTAGCCGCAATCAGCGCTCCGATAAAGAGCAGTATGATCCTCGTGATAGTCTTTCTGTCGAACACGGTCCTTCTCCTAAATTCTCCATCCTCGCTCACCTCATTATACTAACGCAGATCACTATGACCCCGCGAAAGAAGAAGGGAGCTCCTGCTCGGAAACGGAGCTCCCTTCTCTTGAATCAGGGTCGCTAAGTCAGACCCTCATCAATTGCTTAATTCACCATAAGGCAAATATCAGCAGCAACTACATTATTCCCAATACCACTGGGCAGCGCCTGGTGAACCGTGTGTGTTGCAACCACGCGTACAGTTCGCGCTGGCTCCACTTGACCAACCATAGCGAGTGGAGATCAACTGTGCATCGTTGTAGCCGTTGATAGCGGTGGTGTTGAGCTGACCAAGGTTGATGATATTGATACTGGCAGAACCAATAGCAACACCATACTGCCTTGATGTGTATTGTTGCTCATCACGATACCACTCGCTCAGCAGACGAGGTCTGGTTGAGCCGTGCGGTATTGCCGTATGGCACGCCACACAATTGCGACCACGGTGATTACTCTGAGCATGAGTATTACCATGAGCACCGTTATAGACCGCGAGCAGATCATGGCACTTCCAACAAACGATCTGTGTCTTGTTGTTGGCGGCAGTTACCTGATTCGCGGCGGTAATGTTCATCTGGTTAGTTGGCGTCGAGAACTTCCAATCAACCTGATAATTCGGGTCAAGACCATACTTGATGTTCGCACCATGCGGACCGCTCAGCTCATTTGAAGCGAGCGCGGTATGGCAATCAGTACAGGTCATCTGTGAGTTGTAGGCCCACGGATTACCGTTGCTGTCTGTCCCCTTGAACCATGTAGTCATACTCCAGATGGGCATCCTGAGCTCTGGGAACACCGTCGTTTCGACAAGTGGATCATCCACGTTCGTACCCGGAATTCCAGGCGGTTGGAAGCCAGAAGCGACCGTCGGACCACCGGTAGCGCCGGGAGCACCATACCATCCACGAACACCGACGACATTCTGGAACTTAACTTGAACTTCACCACCGAAGACACGGTGACCGGAGGCGTTTGCAGGATTGAACTCCTTGGCAATATCGCCACGGCGGTAATTGAAGTTGTCTCCATTACCGTTTCCAGTAGTATTCGAGGTGATATTGGTGTTCAAGACTTTCGTCGTGCCCGCCGCGCTGGCAGGTCCGCCGTGACACTTGACGCAGAGATATGCGCTATTGACACCTGTGTCATTGCCCAACTCGACCGCAGTGAAATTGGTCACTTCACCGAAGTTTCCGACACCGGAATAATCCGGTACATAACCGACCGCTCCAGCAAGAGGATCACCAACAGCTGTCTGCGCGATGTTATGGCAATCGACGCACTTGGAACCGCGGGTCGCGGGGTCGCCGTTATCAAGCCATGGGTCACCGGTGCCTTCAGTTGCTGGGGTCACCAGGTGAGTCATCAGAGCACGCCGCAGGTTGTTCGTCGTATTCGAGAATGTGAGCGAAAGACGCACTGGGTTAGCCTGCGCAATGATATCCGCGTGACAATCGGCACACATTGAACCAGCGTCATCGGCTGCGTGGTGCACAGCCATCAGTGACTCAACATGACAACTCTTACAGGTTTTACTTCCCTCAGGTGTGCCATAAGCATGGCAACCGATACAACTTGGATTCTCGATCGCGCGTGCATGATGCACCTCATTGACTACGCCAGTGTGGCAACCATCGCAGGTCGTGAGAAGCTCATTATTCAATGAAGGATCTAAGATGCCTGCATGGCAATCTGAGTTGATGCAAGAACCCGTGGCATCGCCATGAGGGCTTCCGAACGAGTCAGAGAAACCGCCACCAAATGGCGAATCCTCGCCGTGGCAGGGATCACACGAGCTGAATTCATGATAGATCATGATCGTCTCGTGGCACGCAAAGCAATCGGGACCCTCAAACTCGCCTCTGACGCTGAAGCTAAAGCTTAGGC
>WRDL01000103.1 GCA_009784095.1 Coriobacteriia bacterium
AAGAGACCACGCGTACTCCTGGTATCGATCCGGTCGTCTTTACCGGTGGTATCCGCATCTACAAACACGACGCGGTAAACGAGAACGTCGCGCTTGAGGGCGCCACCTTCATGCTCGTTCCCAAGACCGAGGATGACTTTGATGATGAGCCGGTCAAGACCAGCACGATCATTGCCACCTCAGGTGCTGACGGTGTGGTCGAGTTCAAAGGTATCGCCTACGGAAGACCGCTTCGAGTCGATGAGCTGGCTGAGCTTGCCACACTCGGTAGCGAGTATTGGCTTGTCGAGACCGCAGCCCCGGCAGGCTATCGCACACCGGGTGGTGGCTGGCAGGTCGTCACGATCAACATCTCGAGCTGGAATGCTTTAGCTGAGCCACTTGCGCTGACCAAGGTCCCCAACGTCAAGGGCTTTAACTTCCCGATGACCGGTGGTATGGGCACCCTTGCCTTTATCCTGGCAGGAAGCGCACTTGCCGCAGCGGCCTACGGCTCGCACAAGATGGGAAGAAAAGAGCGTGAGCTCGCATAAAGAGCAAGTGCCAATGCTTTAAGATAACTCTCGTGTAAGCGTAGAGTTACAAGAAAGAGAAAAAGGAGAATGTGCGCCCATCAGGTGGGCGCACTCCTCCCTTGAAGGTAGAACAGGATGACAAGAGCACGATTCTTCAACATACTCACCATCGTCTTGCTGATCGCGGCTGCAGCGGTCTTCTCCTATCCATACTGGTCGCGTTGGTACGCCGGTCAGATGCAGGCCGAGTTGATGCAGAACTATGAACAATCCTCCAACGCCATGACCCCGCAGATGCGCGAGGATATGTTTCAGGCAGCGCTTGCTTATAACGAGCGACTCGCTCAAGGTTTTTTAGCCGATGAGCACGGTTTGGCCGTCAACGATCCGTTCACCTTCGCCGGCGTCGACGAGCCGACCGGTTATCTGGACATGCTTGCGATACCGGGAGGTTTCGGGATCATGGCGACCATCGAGCTACCAAGGCTGGGACAAAAGCTCCCGGTTTATCACGGTGTCGAGGAGCATACGCTCCAGATCGGTATCGGGCATATGCCCCAGACCGCATTGCCGGTCGGAGGAGCCGGCACGCATAGTGTACTCGTTGGTCATCGCGGATTGCCCGCATCGCTTCTTTTTACCGATCTGGGCAGAGTTAGCGAAGGTGACCAGTTCCTCATCCACGTGCTTGACCATACCTTGGCTTACGAGGTCGACAGCATCCAGGTGGTGCTACCCGAGAATATTGCCGTGCTCGCTCCTCAAGCAGGCGAGGATCTGATGACGCTTGCGACCTGCACTCCACTGGGGGTCAACTCACACCGCCTTTTGATCAGAGGGCATCGCGTACCGTATGCCACCCAAGAGATCGTATGGCCGGATGCGAATACCAAGCAGTTGCTCATTGCGATCGGAATCTGTCTACTTGCTGCAATACTTATCGCATTGCGCTGGTGGCAAAAGAAGCGAAAAGAAAAGCGCGATCAGGTGAGTGTGAAACCGGTATCTAGTGATCCTCATCCGGATAGGCAGATTTGATACCCTCGACCTGTTCGGCGACCTCTTCGTCGGTGATCGCCATGATGAGGCAAAGATTTGATTTGTCACTTGTTTTATTCATGTCTCGGACTATAGCAGAAATGGAAATGATGACCCACCAAGTCTAGAATCGTATTCCGGGAATCTTTCTACAGAAAAGCATCAATATTCGCATCAGATTGAATAGTATGCAGTGGTCTGAAAAAAGCTCTACCAAAACTCATAACACTGTATAAATAAGTGCAAAATCGTCCTTTTTTGTCTCTTATCGAGCTTTTGTCCATAACCGGTATTCCTAGTCTGAACAGAGGTTCGAGCTCATAAAAATCACGCTCTAAACTTGAAATATGGGGGCAAATACTGCTAGTATTAACAAATCAGCCCAGATCTTATTTGATCAAACTGTTTGAAAAAAGAGTGGGAAACATGAAAGATAATCCGTGTTTCCTGTATCTAGATAACTATGGATGATTTCTGTATAGCCCGCGTATTCTTATATAGTTTCTTGAACATGAGAATGCAGAACATCACCGTTTGGGAGAGCGAACAGCCTGGTCTGGCTATGGGAAGGTAGCGGATATGAACAGCCGAACGAGCAACGCACTGATCGTTGCACTGATGACTCTGGTGTTGATAATCGGCATCACTTTTGGAAGCTCGACCGGTGCTGCTCCCGGTGACTGGCAAGAAGAAGACTTTATCGTCAGCGGGAACACCATCACCGGTCTTTCCGCCAGTGGGCAGATCAGGGTAGAGAATGACAAGGAACTCGGCATCCCCACGATCTTGGGGGTCACCGCCATTGGAGAGAGGGCATTTCAAGCATACGGGCTGACGCACGCTGAGCTGCCCATCACCATTTTCGATGTCGGTGCCTACGCTTTTGCCGACAACCAGCTTACCACCATCGAACTACCCGGTGTTGTCGCAATCGGCGCCAGCGCATTTCGAGCGAATCGATTGACTGATGTCTTGCTACCGCCCAGTGTAGCCTCCATCGCGGCGGACACGTTCGATATGAACGGTCGCGTTGTCGCGATCCATACTGACGCGACAGGATTAAGCTCATCGTTCACTGCTGGCAACGGATACGTCATGAATCCGGTGACGGTGACGGTACGTCTCGTGAATGCGACGAACGGCGCGCCGATAGGCGATGGAATGAAACTCCTTGGCAACAACTTCAACTCCGCCGAGCTTTTCCCGGCAGGGACCGATGTGAACGTGAACGCACCAGCAGTCGCTGGTTGGACCGCTCTCGCCCCCACCACCCAGACCATCACCGGCGTCCAAGAGGGCGCGGAGCTTACCTTCGAATACGAATTTAGCGAGTATGATCCCATAATCAACGTTACCGACAAGATTTTCATGACCGGGAGCGTCACCATCGATGAAACACTCATCCGCTCGTGGGTCAGCGCGGTCAGCGGAGTCGATGGGTCTCCCATCCCACAATCGAACATTTCTGTCACCCCGACCTCGATCGATGCATCGGTCGCGGGTATCCATAAGGTCAGCTATGCCGTGGCCGACGGTGTCGGCAACTCTGCGACCAAGACGATCACCGTGACTATCGGCGCTAACCCGGCAGATGCCTACATCGGGGATAGCGCATGGCAATACAGCGACTTCGAGTATGGTGATATATATGGCACAGTCAACAACACGACCGGGACCACGCTAATAGGTCTAAGTCCAGCGGGTCTTGCAAAGTTCAACGGTGGACAGACCGATATCACGCTTCCCGGCACAAATCCCTACAACGATAATGCGCCGATAACTGATATCGCCCAACCGAGAGCAACAAATCCTCGAGCTCTGGGTTACCTCGCAATGGAGGGGCTGGATCTCTCATATATGAGTTCACTTAAGACTATCCGGCAAGAAGCTTTCAAATCTCACCAAGTCTCATCCCTTGATTTCAGTGGATGCAGATCTCTTGAGCAGATCGGCTTCAGCGCGTTCTTGTCTGAATCAGCTACTTCGCAATTGACCGAGATAATCTTCGACAATCCGTATCTCTATTCTATTGGTGCCGATGCCTTTGGGAATCATCGTTGCCAAACACTTGACCTCAGCAAGCTCCCCAATCTTGGTCTTAATGCCGATGCCTATGCTCCCGGTATCGGCACAAGTGCTTTTGCGTGTAGTGCGGATATCGCTTACCAGTTTCTCGAAAGGATAGTCTTCGATAACCCTCACCTCACCGAGATCGGTAGAGATGCTTTTAAGTACCATTGCGCTTCGACACTTGATTTCAGCAAGCTACCGGCTCTCGAGCGTATCATGGCTGGCGCATTTACGTCCTCGAACACCAATGGGCGACTGGCTGAGATCATCTTTGACAACCCCGAGCTCTACAGCATCGGTGGCTGGGCTTTCCAATTTCATCGTTGCCAAGTGCTTGATTTCAGCAACCTTCCCAAGCTAGGTCTTGGTGCTGATATGACGGACGGTACGAGCGGAAACCCCGGGATCGGCCAAGAAGCGTTCAGGTGTGATGAGGACTATTCTCAACTGACCGAGATCATCTTCGACAATGAGCACCTTGCCTCGATCAATACCAATGCTTTTTTCAACCATCTCTGTCCAGAACTTGATCTAAGCAAGCTTCCGGCACTCGCAAATATCGGAACCTCCGCATTTAGATCACCATCCTTTGGACAGCTGACCGAGATCATCTTCGACAACCCTTTGCTTGAACAGATTGGAACAAGCGCCTTTCAAAATCACCGCTGCGAGACCCTCGATCTCAGTTCTCTGAAAGCACTTTGGCTCATAGGCAATTCAGCCTTTTTATCAGATGCAAACTACTCGCAACTGACCGAGATCATATTCAACAACCCCAGCCTCACCATTATCGGAAGCAATTCTTTTATGTATCATCGCTGCGAGACCCTTGATCTAAGTTCTCTGAAAAAGCTTGCATATATTGATTCTGCTGCCTTTTTTACTAATGCCGACACCTCGCGATTGACTGAGATCATCTTCGATAATCCAGCGCTTTTCGCAATTAACGGTGGCGCGTTTCAAAACCATCGCTGTGAGACTCTTGACCTGAGCCCGCTTCCGGCGCTCACAGGAATCGGCGTAAGTGTCTTCAGGACCGAGCCCGAATACTCGCGTCTGACCGAGATCATATTCGATAATCCATTGCTTACCGCAATTGATGATAGTTGTTTTAGGAATCATCGCTGTGAGACTCTTGACCTGAGCTCGCTTCCGGCACT
>WRDL01000104.1 GCA_009784095.1 Coriobacteriia bacterium
AACTCGATCCTTATGAGTCCGCGACGATGATCGGCTATGTCTCGCAGAGTGCTGACAATCAGATCGTGTGTGACAGCGTATGGCATGAGTTGGCGTTCGGTCTGGAGAATCTCGGTATCGATACCGAACAGATGCGACGGCGTCTCGCCGAAGTGGCGTATTTCTTCGGCATCGATCCGTGGATCCATGCTCCGATCGCAACACTTTCGGGCGGTCAAAAACAGATCGTGACCCTGGCGAGCATATTGGTAATGCAGCCAAAGCTGCTCCTGCTTGATGAGCCGACCTCACAACTCGATCCGATCGCCGAGAAGAATTTTCTGCATGCGCTCTTCCGCATCAACCGTGAGCTCGGTATCACGATACTGGTCGCGACGCACAGCCCTGAGACCATGGTCTCGTACGCGACCGACGCGTTTCGCATTCAGAACGCTCATGTGGCACCGATATCACTCGATTCCTTTATCTATAGCAATGCTATCCAAACGGGATCGGGAGGCAGAGCTACCGATCCGGATCACTTTAATCGATCATCGGTCATCTCTTTGCGCGATGGGTACTTCCGCTATGAGAAGGATGCTGATTGGGTATTGCGCGGATGCGACATCGAGATCTCTCCCGCGAGCATCCATGCGATCATCGGAGGGAACGGATCGGGCAAATCAACGATCCTACAGCTGATCACGGGAGTTCTCAAACCTCAGCGCGGGCGCGTTGAAAATGACTTTCGTGAAGCGCAAGCATACCTTGCGCAAGATCCCAAAGCTCTCTTCGTCTGCGATAGCATTGAAGAGGAATTGGGCGAGTGGCAAGATCGTTGCGGTTATAGCGCCTCGGATATCGCCGAGACAGCACAGCGATTCGGTCTGGACCGGCTGCTCTCCCGTCATCCCTATGATCTGAGCGGTGGGCAACAGCAGAAACTCGCGATGGCAAAGCTTCTTTTGACCGAACCGCGCCTTCTCCTGCTCGATGAACCCACCAAGGGACTCGATGCTGAGTCGAAATGCGAGCTTGTGCAGACCTTGCTCGATCTGCGCACGGCCGGGACCACGATAGTTCTGGTGACTCATGACCTCGGATTTGTCAGGCGTGTTGCTGATCGGGTCACCATGCTCTTTGACGGACAAGCCGCCTGCAGCGAGCCGGTCGAGGACTTTTTCGCACACAACATCTTCTATCGACCGCACACCGATGCTTTTTCGCATCGTTGCAACACCTGTGCCGGACACCGACCGGACGGAAGGGTGTGCGAGATATCGCAGCAGGACCGCTGCGTCGAGCCATCGAGTTCGGTAACATCGCTCAGATCGACGTATTGAGATGAAACAACTCCTGAGATATATCGAGGTACCTTCACTCATTCTCGTTCCGGTGATATTGGTGCTTTTTGTGATCTTTCAAATCCCTCAGACTGCCGCGCTGTCATTAGTCGTCGTGATCGCGGCGACCGCACTATTCTTCACGAACTATGAGGCTTCGAGACCGGGCCTTCGCCAGATCATGCCGACGGTCGTATTGGGCTCACTGGCGGCAAGTGGCAGGATCCTCTTTGCCGCTATCCCCAATTTCAAACCGGTCTCGGCGATATGTATATTGGCCGGAGTAGTGTTCGGAAGACGTACCGGTTTTATGGTCGGAGCACTCGGCGCTTTGGTCTCGAATTTCTTCTTTGGTCAAGGACCATGGACTCCTTGGCAGATGTATGGTTGGGGACTGGTCGGTTACCTGGCAGGAGTGTTCTCCGAACACGATTGGTTCGAACATCCTCTCATCCTATATATCTTTGGTTTTCTCTCGGCGATGCTGTACAGTTTCCTGCTCAATCTCTACTACCTGGTGGGATTCGTTCATCCACTCACCTGGCAAAGCGCCCTCGTGACGTATGGAGCCTCACTGCCGTTCGATCTTATGCATGGAGCAGCCACCGTGTTCTTCCTTCTCATCATCTATGCTCCTTGGCGCAAGAAACTCGAACGCATCGAGAAGAAGTATGCGCTTTCGGACCATTAGTCTGATCTTTATCTGCCCCCCCTCACCCGACGACCATTTCATCCACCATCAGCAGCTCTTCCTTAGAACTCCTCCACATTTCAGTATGGTATATGCACAAATATTTATATGACTTTCATTTTCATATGGATATTTCTCCTATATATGCAGATTCTGTCAAGATTGTTCCAATTAGGTAACAGAATCCGGGAACTACGAGTAAAGTGTTAGTCCCTATGCGCATGGCATCAACTCTCTCATGTGAGTGCGAGAGGGGGTCGCTTATGATAGTGAAACATCCTACTGCTCTGGTATTCAACTTAGAGTTGTTCGGAGAAAAACTTAAAGCAGCCCGAAAATATGAGGGTTTTTGTTCAGTGGATGATCTGTCCGATCATCTCGCAACGAAAGGGGTCTACATCTCGCCTCGATCTCTGTATCGATACGAGAAAGGCACTCACACCCCCTCGTGTGAGCGACTGGCGGCGTTGATAAAAGAGCTCCCGTCTGACTGTGCTTCTTTCTATCTGGACAGCATCGTCATTGAGGAAACGAGATACGACACTTGCGTTATCTGTGAAACCCAATGTGGTCGTTTTTCAAGATCGAGTCCGAGGAGACGATAAGATCGTGTTAGCTGAGAGTGAAATAGAACAAATAGCACTCGACGGAGTTGAACCATGCGCAATGGGCTATCCCGGTCCTTCACTTCTAGAAAAACAATCGGGCACGATATGGTGATCGCGCCCGACTTTCGGTAACTATTTCGCCAACGAGATAGCTGCTAAGGGAGGATGAACTCCTTTTCTCCATTGAACACCGCAAGCGCGTCCTCGACACTGTAGTCACCCAACGTGATCGCGCTGATCGCCTTGGTGAGAAGCGAGGCCTCTTCAAGCGAGCGTTGATGGATGTTGCGTCCGGTCGCGTTACCCGCGGCACCGCCCACATGGATCTGCTCCCATAGTTGCGTGAGAAACGTCTCCGGATCGACTGTCGATCCGCCGGCGCAGACCAGTCCGGTACGTCCTGAAGCAAGCGCGGCTTGTTTGAGTTTCTCGGCACTTGTCTCGTTCTCATCTCCCGCGGGAGGATTGACCTTGACGAAGTCAGCACCCAGACAAAGGGCCGCTCCGGCAGCTCCGGCGATCAAATGCGCGTCCTTCTCGTCACCGACCGCTTTACCGCGTGGATAGATCCAAAGCACCGCGATCAGACCCGCTTGGTGCGCCTCTGAGATGAGCTCTCCGGCCTCCGCCATCATCTGTGACTCGTATTCAGAGCCCAGATAGATGGTGTAGCCGATCCCCACGACGTTGACACCGTTGTTGATCAGATCCATCACCGCTTGGAATGAGTAAAGTTGAGGTGAGTAGGGATCATCCTGGTCGGTCTTGACCAAATGGGTCTTCGAGTTCATCTTGACCAGGTAGTTGTTATCGGGATAATCGTTGGCATAGGCTGCGATCAAACCGCGTTGACCTGCGAGAATTCCGCAAATGCCTTGGTCACCGATCTCAAAAAGATGCTGAGGGTCGGCATCGGCTTCATGGATCCCGTCTCCGTAAAAGTCATCGTTGAGATGTTCGATCTTCTGATCGCATGCATAGAGCATCAGACGACCGGTGTTTTGAGTTGCTTTGAGATAGTTGTCGATGTAGGTTTCACGCGCCTGCGCCGGAACATCGGCAGGAACCAGGACCTCATCGCGAGTAATCAGTGGCATATGTCCTCCTTCGATCTTACATTGCGCTACATCACGATTCTACCATTGATATACTTAAGTCCATGACTGAGCATCCACACCACGAACACATATCTGCGCGCGCGGCTCTGCAGTTAATGGCTCCCCACACATGGGTCGCCGCGATCGCACCGGTGCTCCTGGGAGTAGCGCTCGCATTCGGTCTTGGAGGGTTTTCTGCCGAGCCCACAACAAGTCAGGTGATCATCGTCACCCATCTCATGTTGATCACATCGATCGCGCTCCAGTCTGCGGTCAATACCTTCAATGATTACTCGGATTTCGTATCCGGAGCCGATACCGCCGAGAATGTCGTGGACGAGACCGACTCATCAATCATCTACAACCGTCTTGATCCGAAGGCGGTCTTGCGTTTCGCCCTCATCTTGCTCGCGATCGCTTTTATCACTGGGATGATCCTCGTGATGATGTCGTCATGGAAACTCCTGATACTGGGACTTCTGGGAGCCGCAGCGGTCATGCTCTATTCGTTCGGACCCAAGCCGATCGCATACCTTCCCCTCGGTGAGCTGGTCAGCGGGCTTGTCATGGGTGGCATCATCACCGTCGGGACCTATCTCGCGCTTACCAAGCAGTTCGATCCGTGGATCTTCGCCTACGCGCTCCCGGTCATCATCGGTGTGGGAATCATCATGCAGATCAACAATACCTGCGATATCGAGAAGGACATCGAGGCGGGACGCAAGACGTTGCCGATCCTGCTGGGCAAGGAGCTCAGCGTTCGGATGATCGTATGGTCGTCGTTTCTCTCGCTCGTCATCATCGCTCTTATCGGAGGAGTTCATTTTCGAGCGGGGTTGATCGCGTTCGCACTCTTCGCGTATCCTCTCATAAAGAATCTCGCCTTCTTGGCGCGCGACCCCTACAGCATCGAATCGCGCAGCACTGTCATGAAGGTCGGCGCTAAACAGGTCGCACTCTCGATCGCGCTGCTGATCGCAGTCGTTTTGCTCAGTATCCTCTACTCACGGATGGGAAACACTTATGTCATCTGACACTCCGATCACCGCCCACACCGC
>WRDL01000105.1 GCA_009784095.1 Coriobacteriia bacterium
AATAACATACACTTTGGGACCGATGGCTGGCGTGGTGTCATCGGTGATGACTTCACCTATGAAGCGGTGCGAGAAGTCGCTTCCGCTACCGCTGAAGCATTCGCACAAGAATACGATCGAAACGTCAACGACGCGCGTCTTCTGGTCGGCTACGATATGCGATTCCAAGCAGGTGCGTTCGCCGAGGTCGTCGCCGAAGTGCTCGCTCGACGCGGTTTCGAGGTGCTGGTAAGTGATCGACCGATGCCAACGCCGGGGTTGAGTTACTGCATTTCGCGTGATGAGAAGGCTGTCGGTGGATTGATGCTGACCGCGTCTCACAACCCGGCACCCTGGTTGGGTATCAAGGTGCGCATGGCCGATGGCGGGGCGAGCCCAGCGGAATTCACCGATCGCATTGAAGAATTGATGGAGAACGAGAACGGGTCGGACCCGATCCCACCCGATCAGATCGCGTTGAGGAAAGTTGATCTGGCTGCCCAGTATCTTGATGGCATTCGCGCATCACTCAAACTCTTTGCCCCTGCCGAGGAGGTCGAAGCGACACCGATCAAGGTCGTCATCGATCCGCTCTACGGAGCCGGCCAGGGACTGCTCGCAGAACTCATGCGTGAGCAAGGTGTCGACGTCGTCGAGATCCACGCGCAGCAGAACCCGGGCTTTGATGGGTTGCATCCTGAACCGATCCCTCCGTGGACCGATCAGGCGGCAGCTGCGGTCGTTGAGAACAACGCCTGTGCCGCGTTCATCGTCGATGGCGATGCCGACCGAGTCGGTGCGATCGATGAGAACGGCATATTCGTGAATTCCCATCGGCTTTTCGCGCTTCTGACCGAGCACCTCGTCGAGGATTTAGGACGCACCGGTCGTGTCATCAAGACCGTCGCGCTCAGCACCACTATCGATCGCCTCGGTTCGCTTCTTGGTGTCGATGTTGTGGTAAAACCCATTGGGTTCAAGTGGGTCTATGAGGAGATGCTTAAAGGTGATGTGCTTATCGGCGGAGAGGAAAGTGGAGGCATCGGTATTTCCGATCACGTGTATGAACGCGACGGTCTACTCATGGCGCTCCTTCTTCTTCAGATGATGCGCGTGAGAGGCGAGACACTTGGAGAACTCGTTGCTGACCTACAAGAACAGGTCGGGACGATGTATTATCTGCGTCGCGATCTCAAGCTCGACGAGGAGTCCGCGCAACGGTTTCGCACCGAGCTGGTGCATTCGACCCCGACCAAGATGGCCGGTAAAGAAGTCCGTTCGATCGATCGCCTTGATGGCCTCAAACTCATCTTTGATGACGATGAGTGGCTCCTGTTACGTGGCAGTGGGACCGAACCGCTCATTCGCATCTATGCCGAAGCGAACACGCCCGAACAGATGAACGCGTATCTCGATGCGGGTTCCGCGCTGGTGCAAGGATCGGGCGAATTCTGATGAGAATAACGATGGCGACCAAGTATTATCCACCGGTGATCGGTGGGATCGAATCACATGTGCGCGATCTCTCTGAGGCGTTGGTGGCCGCCGGTCACCAAGTCAATGTCGTGTGCTCGAATACCGAACACCGCTTTGTGCAAGAGGTTATCAACGGCGTAGAGATCACCCGTCTACCGCGTTTGACCGAGAAAGCATCGACCCCGATCACGCGTCATTTCGGCGAGATCTTACGCATTGAGGGTGAGCACAGTGACCTGATCCATTTTCACTTTCCCTATCCATGGGGAGAGTTCCAATGGCTTTTTCAACACCCCTTACGTCGCACCCCCTTTGTGGTGACCTATCATACTGATATCGTGCGACAGAAGACCGCGCTCGGACTGTATAGCCCGTTCCTGAAACGATTCCTCGACAAAGCCGAGCTGATCATGGCATCATCACCGCAGTTGATCGAATACTCACAATTCTTAGAACCAAAGGCTGACAAGTGTCGCCATGTCGATTTCGGTCTCAATCTCGATCACATTGCGAATAATGAGGTGGCGATCGCGCGCGCAAAGCAACTCAAAGCGACGCTGCCCAGTGAGCGACCGGTCGTGCTCTTCACCGGACGTTTGGTCTACTACAAAGGGGTCGAGGTCCTGATCGACTCGATGCCACTCGTCGACGCCGAGTATGTCGTGATCGGCTCAGGACCGCTTGAGCAGGATATGATCGCGCGTGCCAAAGAACTCGGAGTGGACGACCGGCTCCACATGCTCGGACGCGCCAGTGATGAGGATCTCGCCGCATGGTATCACGTTGCCGATGTATTTGCACTTCCCAGCGTTGAGACCAGTGAAGCATTCGGTCTCGTGCAGATCGAGGCACACGCCGCTGGGACCCCGGTCGTCTCGACGCTACTGAAGAGCGGGGTGCCATATGCCAATCTCGATGGGGTGACCGGTTATAGCGTCGTGGTCGGCGACGCGAAAGCGCTTGCCGATGGTCTGAACAAGGTCCTCAACGATCCTGAGACCGCCGCTAAGCTGGGCGCTCAAGCCAAGGAACGCGCACTCACACAGTTCAGCATTCCCGCCATGGTCGACAATGTGACCGAGGTCTATCAAGAAGCGATAGACAGTAATGGCTAACTGGTTGTTCGACGACGATCTCACTCTCGAAGGAAAGATCGCGTGGGCTACACTCCTTCTGCTTGTATTTCTCGTTCCCCTCACCTTTTCGATCCCACCCTCCTCAGGAGTAGCGTTCACCGCTGACATCTTCGACACTCCGAAGGTCTGGGTATTGCGTGTCGGCGTAATGATCCTGTTCGCAGCCTGGGGGTCGGATGTCGCGCTCAACGGTACGAGGATCCACTATAAGAAGATAGTTCTGATTCTACTGGGACTTCTCAGCATCGTGTTCATCGCATCGACGATCACCTCGATTGAACCGATGCTCTCATTCCTAGGGAAATATCGGCGTTACGATGGGCTTTGGTCGTTCTTGCTGTTCGTCATTTTGATGTGGGTCACCTGGCAGTACGCAACGGAGGATCATCGGATCAAGCAGATCATGCAGGTCTTTTCGGTGTCCAGTGTACTGGTTGCCGGATATGGTCTGTTGCAGGCGCTCGGTCTCGAACCTTTCTCATGGGGTGAGATGCTGTTCGAAGCTAATCGTTCGTTCTCGACCTACGGTAATCCAAATCTTTTGGCAGGTTTTCTCGCTTTTGGAATATTCATCAACCTTGGGCTTGCCATCAGCGAGAACGAACAAATACCGAAAGTTTATTATTGGGTCGCCACCTTGCTCAATGTCATGGTCTCCATCACCGCGTTCTCACGCTCGGTCTGGGTAGCCAGCGTGGTCGGACTTGCTTTGTTCGTATTATTGACCTGGCGTATGCGACCACCGCTCCAGCGAATCGATTATTTATTCGCAAGCTCGACGTTTCTCGGAGCGGCCATCTTCATCATCCGCTCGCTCGGTAGTACCTCTAAGGTCATGAATTTCGCCTCACGTGTAACCTCGATCTTCGATTTCGGGGCCGGAAGTGCGGTGACTCGCTTCCAGATCTGGGAAGCCGCGCTCGAAGCGATCCGACAGCGTCCGCTACTCGGGTGGGGTCCTGACACTTTCCGCATGGTCTTTCGTTTGTTCCAACCGGTTGGATACAATCAAGCTGCCGGATATCGAAGTGTGGCCGACAATGCGCACAACTACCTTCTACAGGTAGCAGCTGGGATCGGTATATTGGGTGTCGTTCTTCTTTATGGAGTGCAACTGAGCATCATCGTTCTGAGCATGCGTTCACTTTGGATGCGCCCTCAGCTCGATGAGAGCGAGACCTCAAAAAAGGGCAAACAAAGAGCGATCGAGCGCTACGATGCTGAGATCGGTACGCATCTGCGCTGGATAGGGGTACTTGCTGCGGCGGTCACCTACATTGTTCACCTCTTCTTCGGCATCTCGGTCCCCGGAGTGACGTTCTTACTTTGGATCGCATTCGGCATCCTCATGGTCCCGGTGAGCGAAAAGCGCGATATCGCTCCATTGGCACGTACTAACGCGTATGCAGTATGTGCCGTACTCATCGTTCTTGCTCTCGGAGCATCGACATTCGCCTCGATGCAGTTGTGGGGGGATCATTATTTCACGCGCGCCATGTATGCGAGTCGCTCAGGGGATATCGATGATTCCCTCTCCTCCATCACAACGAGTATGCGACTGGCGCCTCGCAACGATCAGTATGCGATACGCAATGTCGAGTTCATCATGGATGCGGCATCACAAGGCTTACTACCGGTCACCGATGCGATCTGCGCGACAGAGACACTCATTCAAAGCTTTCCAAACGAATATGACGTGCATCTCATGGTGCTGTGGGCATATCGATCCCTCGGCCAGGTCGATGATGCTATCGCTCAGCGAGCTCGATCGCAAGCGGTCATATCGATCGAGAAGTTTCCTCAAGGACTCGCGCTTCGTTACGCATATGCGGAGCTTCTCATAGACGATGGGCAGATCGATGAGGCGATCGAACAGTTGGAATTCTGCGTCGACGCAGATCCGAGATTCAATGATGCAAAGGACCTACTTGAGAAACTTCAGTCCGTAGGCAGTTAGGCATGAAGCATTATGCAATAGCTATGTTATTATAGTTCGACATGTTTTTTCGCACAGACGTTCGTGCTATACTCTACATAAGTCTTATGAACCATATCCATTAGGAGGTTCGATTATGTGCGCACTTTTTCGTTCTGAATGCTTATCTCACGATCATACAAAGAAAGCAGTACTCTTTACCTGCACTATACTAATATTGCTCGTATTCTTATTCGTGAC
>WRDL01000106.1 GCA_009784095.1 Coriobacteriia bacterium
CAAGACGATGATGGGCTACGTTCCCCGTGCGCTCATCAGTAAAGCCACGCACTATCTGTAGGACGGGCCAGTAGGGTCGGTTCCGTTTGTCACACCTTGCTCCGGTCAGTGCACCTTTAGGCGCACTTGGAATATCCGCAGGCGCGACACACGGCACAGCCGCTCTCGTGCTCGAGCGAGCCGCCACACTCCGGACACGCTCCGTTGAGGTTGTCGAGCGAGTTAGTGATCTTGCTCACCCCATTGGTCGCTGTACCGCTCACGATGAACTCGAGCGCATGCTCCATTGCAATCGCGATCGCATCGGCACATGAGAGCACCTTGCCACCCTCGGCCCATGCCGGGCTCGGGCAGCGGATCCCACGTAGTTGTTTGACGAGCGACTCGGGATCGACACCGGCGCGCAGAGAGGTCGATATCATACGGGAGAGCGCTTCGCACATCGAGGATGCGCATCCACCGCTCTTGCCCATCTGCGAGAATACCTCGCACATGCCCAGATCATCCCAGTTGATCGTCACGTAGAGATTACCGCACCCGGTCTGGACCTTCTCGGTGCGCCCCGAGGTCACCGCAGCACGTGCGCGCGGTGCGAGTGTGCCGGGGGTGGCCGCCACCGGTTGCGTGGGCGCCTCCTGCTTTTGCGCAGTCTTGCCGGTCGAGAGTACCTGCATGTCCTTGGAGCCGTCGCGATAGATCGTCACGCCTTTGACACCCAGCTCGTCTGCGAGATTGTAGACCAGACGCACATCCTCGGGTGTCGCATCGTTCGAGAAGTTGACCGTCTTAGACACCGCGTTATCGGTGTGCTCTTGGAACGCTGCCTGGGTCTTGATATGCCATATCGGCTCGATATCGTGCGCGGTCACAAATACGTTCTGCACATCTTCGGGAACATCGCCTATGCCGTGCAAGGTCCCATTGTCCGCGATCATACCCATCAATTCGGGGGTGTAGAAACCACGATCCTTTGCGATCGACTCGAACAGAGGATTGACCTCGACGAGGCGATCGTTATCCATGACGGTGCGCACATAGCTGAGTGCGAACAGAGGCTCGACACCGCTGGAGCAGGCCGCGATGATAGAGAGCGTACCGGTCGGCGCGATCGTGGTGACCGTCGCGTTACGGATCGGACCGCCGCCGTTTAGCGCGTAGACCGACTCGTCGAAATTGGGGAACGCACCGCGCTTTTCAGCGAGCTCGCGCGAGGCGATCTTCGCTTCGTCATTGATGAACTCCATGATATCGGAACCGAGCTCGACGGCTTCGTCACTGTTGTAAGGGATCTCCATCATTGCGAGCATGTCGGCCCAAGCCATGACACCGAGCCCGACCTTTCGATTGGCACGTACCATCTCGTCGATCTTGTCGAGTGGGTACTTGTTGACTTCGATGACGTTGTCGAGGAAGTGGATCGAGCGATGCACGACATCGCGTAGCTTGTCCCAATCGACCGCCATACCGTCATCGGTGACCGCGAGCATCCGTGAGAGGTTGATCGAGCCGAGGTTGCATGCCTCATAGGGCAGCAACGGTTGCTCGCCACACGGGTTGGTCGCCTCGAACTCACCGGCCGAAGGGGTCGGGTTATCTGCGTTGATGCGATCGATGAACAGAATGCCGGGGTCTCCGGTCGCCCACGCCAGATTGACGATGCGATCATAGACGTCACGCGCATCGAGCTCTCCGGCAACCTCTTTGGTACGTGGGTTGTAGAGCGTGTACTTGTCACCTGCTTTGACCGCGTCCATGAATTCCTCGGTCAGTGCGACCGAGATATTGAAGTTGGAGAAATCGCCGTCCTTCTTGCACTCGATGAACTCCATGATATCGGGATGGTCGACTCTGAGTACCCCCATATTGGCACCGCGACGGGTACCCCCCTGCTTGACCGCCTCGGTCGCTTGGTTGAATACGCTCATAAAGGTGATCGGACCGGAGCTGACCCCTTGGGTCGAGCGGACGTTATCACCGCTGGGACGCAAACGCGAGAACGAGAAACCGGTGCCACCCCCTGACTTATGGATCAGCGCGGTGTCACGCACCGAGTTGAAGATCTCCTCCATGCTGTCTCCCACCGGAAGAACGAAACAGGCGGAGAGTTGCTGGAGGTCACGACCTGCGTTCATCAACGTCGGAGAGTTGGGCAAGAACTCCAGATCGGTCATAAGACTATAGAAATCATGCGCGACCGCATCAACTTCCTCATCGGTCGCACCCCAGGTCCTCTCGGCGCCAGCGATGTTCTCGGCGACACGGACGAACATATCCGAGGGCTGCTCGATCGGGCTTCCGGTATCATCTTTTTTGAGATAGCGGCGTTCAAGGACGGTTACCGCGTTCGGTGCGAGACGTTCGTTGATGCTGGTGTCGTATGCAGTAGTCACAATCTCCCCTTTTTTCATCAAAACCACTATATATTGCGTTATGTGAGTGTACGACACCCAATATATAGCGTCAACTCAAAAATCGGAGTATGTCATCTAATCGATGAAAACGACGAAATACCGTTCCTTTTTCGTCACTTTTCTTTGCAATTTTTCGGGGAATATTGTGGTATCATGTGCGCCAAAACTTTTGGCGGTTACGCTACACTGGGTCGATCACCGGCTCCAGATCTCTCCCACTTCTCTGAACTGGAACTTTACGCGCGACCGTCTCTCCAACGAGCTCCTCGCCTTTTTCACGAGCGATGACCAACTCGGTCGATGCGATCGCGACCTCGATCATATCCGGTGTCGGCTCGGCGGTCGTCAGACGCTGCATCTGGATACCGGGCCACAGCAAAAACTTCACGTACCACTTATCGGCACGAGGTCCGGCCCACTTGACCGTCACCTCATAGGCCAATCCCGCGACCAACGGCAGCAGGAGAAGGCGCGAGACGATAGCCAGTAGCGTGACGAGTACGTTATTGTCGATGCCGAGTCCGGCGATCATGGTGCGGATGGGGATCAGAGAGAATATGATGATCGAGAGTACGATGACCATCAAAAGGAACGAGGTGCCGCACCGCACGTGCAGCGTCGTGTACTTCTCGGCGTTGGCAACCGTCAAGTCCTCGCCATGCTCGAGCGCGGCGATGACCTTATGCTCGGCACCGTGGTATTGGAATACGCGATGCATATCCGACCAGCGACCGATGACCCAGACATACAGGAAGAATGCCAGCGCACGGAACAGTCCGTCGACGATGTTCCACTCCATCGGGTGCTCGGCGATCGATCCGACGACCAGATTGGTCGCCAGCGCAGGGAGCACGATGAAGATACCGATCGCGAACAGCAGGGCGACCACCATGGTGCCTGCCATGATGCCGGATCCGAGCAACTCCTCGCCCTCTTCGTCCTGACCGGCAAGTTGCGCCGAGATCGAGAGCGCTTTGACGCCGAGCGAGAGCGATTCGACCATATTGACGCAGCCACGCACAAGCGGCCACTTCATCCAGGCATGCTTTGCCTTTCCGCTGGCAAGATCATGCGCCTCGCTCTGGATCTCACCTTGGGGATCTCTGACCGAGACCGCCCAGTTCTTCTTACCGCGCATCATCACGCCTTCGATGACCGCTTGCCCTCCGATATGGGTGCATTTTTCAGTCACGTATAAATCCTATCTGATCGATCTGGCGGCATGGCTCTTATTGTGTCTCGTCTGTTGTCGCATCAGCGGACGCTTCCCCCGGTCGCGTTCGTCTTTCAAACGGCTCTCCGCAACTCATCTTTCCTTCCGGACACGGTCCTCTAAGGCACGCCGCACCGGCATCCATGAAGATATAGGGAGCGACCGGTGCCACCAGTTCGAGCATCCGGTCGCTGACGGCGCGGATCTCCCACTGGGCGCGTCGACAACTGCGCAAGCTGAAGAAGTGGAGCAACTCGCGGATATTCATCGTCACCACGATCTTGGTCTCCATCGCGTTGGGCAACAGATAGCGCGCGTCCTCTGCGGGGATCCCCGCGTCGAGCAACGAGCGATACGAACCGAACGCCTCCTGGCACGCTGTTAAGAAACGCTCGCGTACCTGCTCATCTGCCTCGATTACGGGTGGCACGATGAACGTCGGCTCGTCATAGCTCACATAACGCTGTGATTGCTGGTTGTAGCTGGCGATACGATGCCGCACCAACTGATGGGTCATCGCGCGCGAAACGCCATCGATCGCGAATGTGAAACTGGCGTGTTCGAGTGCTGAGAGATGCCCGCTCGTCATGATGATGCGCAAGATCTTGCGCACCTCCTCGTCGCTCATCGTCTCCATGAGCTCGGCGGCACCCACCGGCGCGTAACACACGCGTGCGGCTGCCGCGATCGCACGTTCGGGTTGCGGGGTACTATTCAGCAAGCGGACGTCCATGTACAATTCTCCTGTCTGATAACCGTATCATTTTAACATGGTGACGAGGGGGTCCTACCTTTGGCGACAACTCGATATCTTGCCATCATCAATCCAGCAGCGCGCAGTGGCGAGGCGGCGCAAATCGCTACCGAGATCAAGGAGAAACTGAGCGACCTTGATATCACTTACATCGAGACTTCAGCACCAGAAGAGGCCATCGAGATCGCATCGACCGCCGCTGACTTTGATGTAGTCATCGCGATCGGAGGTGATGGGACGGTCAACGAGATCGCTAACGGGCTGATGCGAATCGAGGAGGACAAACGACCCGCGCTCGCGATCATCCCGGTCGGCTCAGGAAACGACACGTGCCGTATGATAGGCTCCCCCACCAATGTCGATGAAGC
>WRDL01000107.1 GCA_009784095.1 Coriobacteriia bacterium
CGCATCAATGCCGCACTAAAACCGGCGCCGAACTCGACACCACGTACACCGGGGATAGAGAACAACAAATGCGCCAAAACCGGTTCGACCCCGCCAAAGGGGTGCTCGCCGATACCCGGAGGAAGTCCGTCGACCTGAACTTCGACGATACCCCCGACGCTATCTCCGACATTTTTTGCATCCAGAATGTGTTCGCTGAGATCCTCTTTTGATCCTTCTACCTCGACAAGTCGCGCTCTGACTTCGATGGTGCGCTCTTTGAGAATCTGCAAACAGATCGCACCGGCATACGTGAGCGGTAGGGTGAGTCGAGCAGAGAATCTTCCTCCCCCAGCGATATCGTGCGCATCGCCATACTTTTGCATCGCGAGGTGATCGGCATGCGATGGTCTCGGGATCTTCTTGAACTGCTCGTAGTCTCCACTGCGTATATTCGTATTCGCGAATGTCGTTCGGATCGGTCCTCCGGTCGTCACTCCGTTTACAACACCTGCCTCAATGTGCGGTATGTCTGCTTCCTTACGCGCGGTCACCTGCGCATCGGTACCTGGACGTCGACGCTCCAGGAGCTTATCGATGAATTCCTCGTCGAGTGCGATACCCGAAGGTAGACCTTCGATGATGACCCCAACTTCGGGATCGTGCGATTGTCCGAAAAGAGTCACTCGCGGTAAAAGACCCACACTACTCCAATTCAACGATACCCCCCAATGTCTCAAAATCATCAAAGAACCGTGGATACGATTTTGTTACAGCATCAGCGCCTATGATGGTCACCTGATCCTCACACCAACAGCTCGCAAGAGTCGCTGCCATGACGATACGATGATCATCGCGCGCTTCAATGACCCCACCACTCAGAGTTTTCTTGCCGACGATGATCATATCGTCACCATCGACCGTTACTTCCGCACCGAGTGCTTGAAGCATCTGCGTGATACTCTCGATACGATCGCTCTCCTTGATGCGAAGTCGATGGGTGCCGGTGATGCGGGTGGTCTTTGGCTCGTCGTATCGCGTTGCCGTCGCGGCCATGACTGCAAGCACCGGAGTAAGATCCGGACATTGCGACACATCAATAGTCGCGGGAAGTTGCGCAGATGCTCTCATTCGTACTCCAGCGCCTTCGCGCGAGCAGTAGGGGAAAAAAGCGATGCCATCGGGCTGCTTTGTTGCAGGGTTCAAGCCAGTGACGATGACACCCGAAGCCAGCCATACTGCAGCGCTCGACCAATCTCCCTCGATCACGAGATCGCCCGGTGCACGATAGATCTGCCCGCCGGGCACGATCCAACCTTGACCGGTGGACTCGACAACGATGCTGTATTTATCCAAGACTTCAAGGGTCATATCGACATACCCTGATGATTCGAGTGTGTCGATCAGCTCGATGCGGCTCTCGCCCTCAAGCAGAGGAAGTGCGAAAAGCAAACCGGAAAGGTACTGAGAGCTTTGGGATCCGGAGATCTTATAGAGCCCTGAGCGCGCAGGTAACTCGATCAACGACTCTATTGGACGGCTCATGAGTTGCTCAGAGCCGGTGATCTCGGATCTTGGGTGGGTCACCGCAATGACCTGATTGAGTATACGCGCAGCGGTCGCCGAGCTGCCACAATCGATCGTTCGCTCTCCGCGCTTTAACGCGTCTGTTGCGCGTATCGTCGCTGCGATATCATCACCGGGGTTCTCGAACGTAAGTGTCGAGGGAGCCTCGCTGAGAAATGAAGCGATCAGATAACGCTGCGCATAGGATTTTGAGGGTATCGCCTCAACGATCCCACTGAGTCTGTGTGGGGTGATATACGCATTCATAAGGTATCGTCACAACTCTCTATACTTATCCGCTTTGCATCGACTCCGTCTTGCAGGAGCCTTGCGAGACGGTCACGATCGCCTTCTGATAGTGCGTCTCTATATTGCGACAAATGGGATAAAAGATTATCAATATGCGGCACGAGCATGTCGGCGTTCTCGCTCATAAGCTCACTCCACATATCAGCGTCAAGGATCGCGACTCGAGTCATATCCTGGAAACTTCCCGCACTGAATCCGGCATGGCGGAGTGCGTCGGGATCTTTAATGTAGGCACTCGACACGAGATGAGCAAGTTGCGAGGTGAATGCGACGATCTCATCATGCTCATCGGGGGTGGTCACCACCACTTGACCGAACCCGAGCGTCTCCACGAAGTGTTCAAGAGTATTGACCGCCGAAGGGTCGGTATGTTCGTCGGTACTTATGATAAAGGAGGCACCATCGAAGAGGTGCTCACTTGAATGCGCAAATCCACCTTCGTGATAGCCGGCCATCGGGTGTGCTCCGACAAATCTCAATCCACGTTGTGCACACAGCGCACTGACCTCTTCTGACATACGGCGTTTGATCCCGCCGACATCGAATATGATGCTCTCGTCACTCAGGACTGAGACATGCTCGATCATCCAGTCGATCGCATCTTGAGGGCGAAGAGCGAGAATAACGAAGTCGCAATCCGTAAGATCTCGATCATCCAACTCTCTTACTATTGCACCTTCGCTGATCGCCCATGAAACGACGACCTTGTCGATATCGGTGCCGAGTACACGCGCATCGGTACGCGCTGCGATGGTCTTAGCGAATGATCCACCGATGAGGCCTAACCCTATGATACCGACCGTAAGAGACATGTGCTATCTCGGAGGAATTGCGTTCTTGTGTACGATAGGAAGCATCTCAGCGATCGCATCGCTCAGTTCTGCGAACGCAGCAGGCGTAATCGATTGTGCGCCATCGCACTTGGCATGAGCGGGATCGTTATGAACCTCGACGATCAGACCATCAGCACCTGCGGCCAATGCGGCAAGAGAGAGTGGGCGCACGTATCGCGCAACCCCGGTCGCATGGCTCGGATCAACAATGATCGGTAAGTGGGTCAGCTCTTTTAGCACCGGGATGGCACTCAGATCAAGCGTATTGCGCGTAGCGACCTCAAAGGTACGTATACCGCGCTCGCAAAGGATGACCTGTTCATTTCCGTGTGCCATGATATATTCGGCGCTCATAAGCAGCTCTTCGATAGTTGCGGCTAATCCTCTTTTTAGGAGGATCGGTCTATCGACCTTTCCCAACTCTTTGAGAAGTGCAAAATTTTGCATATTGCGCGCGCCGACCTGTATGACATCGATATCGGTAAATGCCGGCAGGTCTGCGGCATCCATAAGCTCGGTGACAATAGGGAGTCCTGTTTGCTCCCGTGCCTCGAGCAGTAGTGCGATCCCCGCCTCGCGCATCCCTTGAAACGCATAGGGTGAGGTGCGTGGCTTATAGGCACCACCCCGCAGAGCCTGTGCACCGGCAGCCTTCACATCACGCGCGATCTCAAGGATCTGGTCTTCCGACTCGACACTACACGGTCCCGCGATCAAAGTGAAGGAATCTCCCCCTACCGAACCTGCTCCCAAAGGGATCACGGTATCTTTTGGGTGGAACTTTCTATTTGCTTTCTTGTAGGGCTCTTGGACACGTTTGACATCATCAACGATGTCGAACATCCGCACCTGACCGATATCGACCACCGTAGTATCGCCGACGATACCCATGATCGTCGAAGTCTGTCCTTGACTCATATGGATGTCGAGATCGAGTCCTCGAAGCCATGACTCCAGGCTCGCTAACTCGGTCTGGTCTGGATTCGGTTTTAATATGATTATCATAACGACTCCTTCTCGTCGTCTGAGAGCATACGCCATGCACTCTGCTGAAGATCTCCGAGTTCAACGGTCCCAAGAGATATCCGCTCCAATTCGATAACGGGATGCCCAATGGTATCAAACATACGTCTGATCTGTCGCTTGCGTCCTTCTCGGATCGAAACGGTGAGGACATCGGTCACTTTCTCACCACTCCGCCTTGTCTCAATCCTTTCCACCAATGCGGGAGCGGTCAGACCGTCCTCGAGCATAACACCATCGCGCAACCACTGTAGTTCGGCATCACGCAATGCCCGCTCGACTTGTGCTCTATATTGTTTATACACCTGGTATTTTGGATGAAGGACACGATGCGAGAGGTCCCCGTCGGTCGTGAAGAGCATCAAGCCGGTCGTGTCCGCGTCCAAGCGTCCTACCGGGAACAAGCCGGGATATTCCTCGGTCGGCACCAATTCGGCCACCGTATGGCGTGCATGGGGGTCGTTCATGGTCGAGACATACCCTTTTGGCTTATTCAAGATCAGATAGACCGATTCGTCGTTAAGCGTGACGACGATGCCATCAACCGCGACCTCATCTATCTCTGGAGATACCTTCGATCCCAACTCGGTCACGACCTCTCCATTGACCGTGACGCGACCGGAAGTCATAAGGTTCTCACTCCCCCGCCGCGATGCAACTCCGGCTCGCGCGATAAATCTCTGCAGTCGCATGGTATACACAGTGCTATCCAATGATCTCGACCACGCTCTCTTCCCTAAAGGGATCGCCGAGATCTTCATCGGTCTCTTCCTCTACGGCGATACCTAAGTCATCTGTCACAGAGAGCTCCGAGTCCAACCGTTCGCGGATCGCGTCAGCCATCTCATCTTTGACCGTGAACTGTTCGAGGGGAGGCAGCTCCTTGATGCTTGATAGACCGAACTTTTCCAGAAAAGCCGTCGTGGTGCCGTACAGGATCGC
>WRDL01000108.1 GCA_009784095.1 Coriobacteriia bacterium
ATCGCCTTGCGGCGCTTCTCGTCGAGCACCATGAACGTATCGACATCCCAGTTGTCCTTGCGACTTTGCATCGCCTTTGCGACGACCTGGGGATTATCGCGTATGAATTTGGCATCAAGCATAACGAATCCTACTCTGACCATTTCGGTCGATTGATACGGGACGCGAGAACTGCGGCTCCGAAACCGTTGTCGATATTGACCACACCGATACCTCCAGCGCATGAGTTGAGCATGGTGAGAAGAGGGGCGATACCGGCGAAACTGGCCCCATAGCCCACGCTGGTGGGGACCGCGATGACCGGCACCGCCACCAATCCGGCGATCAAGGTCGGCAGTGCACCTTCCATACCGGCGACAGCTATAACAACGCGTGCCTGTCTGAGGAGATCCTCATGCTCGAGTACGCGATGCACGCCTGCCACCCCGACATCATAGAGTCGCATGACTCGCGATCCCATCTTCTCGGCAGTCAGTGCCGCTTCCTCAGCGACCGGCAGATCGGCGGTCCCTCCGCTTGCCACTACGATGAGACCGTCCTCGTCGATCGTAGGCGCAGGAACGACCGAGGATGCGACTTCGATGATCCGTGCTGTCTCGTGAAAGATGACGGTGTGTTCGTCACAGGTATTGCGAACGGCACGATAGTGCTTCTCACTTGCGCGCGTGGCGAGGACCGTATGGGTATATAGTGCCAGTTCACACGCTATGCGCGCTACCTGCTCAGGTGTCTTTCCCGCTGCGTAGATGACCTCGGTAAATCCGCAACGCTGCTCGCGATCCAGGTCGATCCGCGCGTCGATAGTACCGTCATCGCCTTCAAGAGGGAGGCTGTGAATCTTTTTTTCCATAGTGTTTATCTTAGAATAGAATCAGTGATTCCACAATTTGATCGAGAAGACCGATGATAAGGAGTAACAGCTCGTGAGTAAAGAGCAGCAAGAAAGGACCATGTGGCTGGATTGTTCACAGGGAGTGACCTCCGCGAAGTTGTTCGATGCGATCGAGCGTCACTTCCCCGATACACTCTCGTGGTGCGAGGTCCAACGTTTTATGACGAGCGTGCGAGCACGCGAACAAGCAAGCGCGGTGTTCGAAGTGTTGGCTAATGCCGAGGCTGAGGCGCATGGAGTGTCCCGCGACGAGATGCACTTCCACGAAGTGGGGCGACTGAGTAATCTGACCCGGGTGATCGGGATCTTCGCAGCGCTTGAAATGCTCGGTATCAACGAATGGTACGCCTCGCCCCCGGTCATCGGAAATGGAACGGTGACCTGCTCACACGGCGACCTATCCGTCCCCACCCCAGCGACCAAGCGCATTATCGGAGCGCATGATATACCGATCACTGCAGTTGAGGAGGAGCCGATCGTCGGAGAGCTCACCACTCCGACCGGGGTAGCGTTGCTGACCCAAGCGAGTGGTTTTCTCAGCGAGCCACCCGGTAGTGCTCTTCGGTTCTCGACAAGAAACCTTCCTCAGTAAGGTCATTCAAAATATCCTCAACAAGATCGATCTCGGCATTCAGATCACCGCGGAGCATCTCGGTATAGGTCGCGGCGGTCTGATCCGGTGCAGTCATCACCGCACGAAGCAATGCAGCGCGTTTCTGACGTCGTGAACCCTCGAAGGTGCTCTGTCGGGTATGATGCTTACTGCGGCGTGAGGGATTAGGCACTGTCTTTTTGAGCCAAGCACCATAGTCAAGAAGCGCATAGTTCCAATCACGTGGCTCGATGCCCATCTCGACCGAGCGCTGTGCCGCCTGCACGAGGACCGCCTTGATCTCGCGGTCACCGACCGCCTCATCTTGCGGGAAGATCTCGAAGAGGACGACCGCACGTACGTTGGTCTCAAGATAGGGAGCCGGTAGGTTCTGGGAGAAGGCAAGGATACCGGCGGCGGTCGCCGGACCGATACCGGGAAGCGCGACCAGCTCATCGTAGGTGGTCGGCACTTCGCCTGCATATTCCTCGCTTATGATCTCTGAGGCGCGTTTGAGCATCAGCGCACGGCGATTGTAACCCAGTCCCTGCCATGCTTCGAGCACATCGCTGACCGAGGCAGCGGCCAATGCGTCAATGGTGGGGAACTGGGCGATCCAGGACTCGAAATAACGTTCGACGCGCAAGACCTGTGTCTGCTGAAGCATCACTTCACTGACCAATATGGCATACGGATCATCGGTGCGGCGCCACGCGAAGTCGCGATAGCGCTCGCCCCCTTCAGCTTCGACGCGACGGATGAACGCGGTCAGTGCTTTTGGCGCCAGTACCACGTCCATGTGGTGTCGAGTCCTTGGTTGAGGTCGATCTCGGCGCTCCATTCGAAGGTATCGAGCGCTTTTCGAGGAGACAATATGCTCTCACGGATATCCCCACTACGTTCGGGAGCGTATTTTGCTTTCTGACTGAAGTTGGCAGGGACACGTAGACCGTTGAGGAGTTGCTCGATAGTGGTGGCATATCCGGTCGAAATATTGAACACACCACGGTCATCGCTTACCGACGCACTTGCCGGTCCGCCCGCTTCGCGGAACATGATGTCTCCTCCGATCGCCCAGGTCACCGCTTGGACGACATCGGCAACATAGATGAAGTCACGGATCTGTTGGCCGTCACCATAGATGATCGGCAATCGTCCAGCGATGAGTTCCTCGCAAAAGCACGATACGACGCCGCCTTCGCCTTCAGCAGTCTGGCGCGGACCGTAGACATTGGAAAAACGCAGCAAAGCATAATCGATATCGCCTCCGTCGAGCTCCGTGCGGATAAGCTCCTCACCTGCGAGTTTAGTCTCCCCGTAGACGTTGATCGGCTCAAGGAGCATGTTCTCTACCAGCGGCAACTCTTTAGGCACGCCATAGACGGCAGCGGATGAGGCGAATACAAGGCGTTCGACGTTGCAGGCTTTCGCAGCCTCGATGACCCGTCGCGTACCCTCAATATTTACCTCGTGTGTGAAACCCGGTTGCGCCTCGCCGAGTGTGACCGAGGACTGTGCCGCGAAATGCACGATAACGTCCGGCGCGAACTCAACGCACGCGTCCACGAACGCGTCATCGAGGATAGAGAGTTTGCGAAAACCGCTGCGCGGATCGATGTTGACCGCATAGCCGCTCGAAAGATCATCGATGACCATGATCTCGCCTTCGAGCGCAAGCAGGTAATGAGCGAGATTGCTCCCGATAAAACCCGCTCCACCGGTTATCAGTATCTTCATTTCGTCTCCTCGTGACGTGTGAGTATTACGTGATTATCGACCTTACATTTTATCCTACTTGACTTTGGTGCTCTCTTTTCATGCCATAATAGAGCCATGAAAACCGTCGTTTTTGATACGAATGTGCTGTTGACCGACCCCAACGTGCTCTTTGAGTACGAGAATGCGGATATCGTCATTCCCGAGACCGTACTCTCCGAACTGGACAAGCTCAAGACCGCGCGTGTCGATCCCGATCTTCGTTTTCGGGGTCGCGAGGTCAGTCGCCTTATATTCGAGTTGGCCGAAGGGCAATCACTCATCGAAGGCGTCGAGATCGGTGATGGATCGACGTTGCGTGTCGCCCCGCTCGAATTCGGAAGTAATAAGCTGCCTGAGGGGTTCACGACCAAATCGGCTGACGAGCGCATCCTTGCGACCGCCTATCTCACAGAGCATGAGCTTCCTGAAGATGCTGAGTTCGTATTAGTCACCAACGATCTGAATATGTTACTCAAGGCACAAGCGCTCGAACTCCCCGTCAAGCAGTTCGGCACGGGAAACGACGTATCGTTCGCGAAACGCTATGTACTGCGTCCGTTCCAGCGTTATCGCGTCCCACTCACTATCCTCGCGCTCGCGGTCGCCGTCTTCGGCGCTGTGGCTTATGTCAGCTTGCGCATGGTCGAGAACAACGCGAGCCACACCCCAAGCTCCGCCGAGTTCCGAAACCTGCTCACCGCCGATCAAAAGGAAGCATATAACGACTTGATCGCGCTGCAGCAAAACGCCTCGGATGAGAAAGCGTTGCTCGGATTGGCGAAGTTCTTCTCCGATCGCGCCGAGCAGAACGGTGATATGGGTGATCGGGTCGCGATGATCAACGATGCCAAAGAAGGAATCACTTACTTCGAGCGCTACCTGGGATATGTTCCCTCGGATATCGATGCACGCGCCGAGATGTCGAAGCTGTTCTTCTACACCGGAGATACCGACCGCGCGATCCAAGAAGTGGCGCAGGTCCTCGAGGTCAACGCGAATCATGTCGAAGCGAACTTCTGGCTCGGTGTCTTCTATTGGCAGGGACGCCAAGACACGCAGGCCGCGATCGACCAGTTCGAGAGGGTCGAGGAGCTGACGAAGGGTAACGATGCGTGGCACGTGCTGTATGAACAGGCTCGGCTGATCATCCAAGAGCTCAAGAACGAATCGTCACCGTCGACGCTCAATGAAGCGGAGATCCCCACCACGAACTAAGGAGCATAACCGATGAGTGATCTGATCGATGTCGCCATCATAGGAGGAGGTCCCGCCGGAACGACCGCAGGGTTGTACGCTGCTCGCGGAAAAGCGCGGGCAGTTATTTTTGAGCGTGGCATGATGGGCGGCCAAGTCGTCACTACCGACCGCATCGAGAACTATCCCGGGTTCCCCGAAGGGATCAGCGG
>WRDL01000109.1 GCA_009784095.1 Coriobacteriia bacterium
CACGCCGATCTGTCTCATCATCATGGACGGACTCGCGTACGGTGCGTCCGATACCGTATCGGTCGGTGACGCGGTCAAGTCCGCGCATACCCCGGTACTGGATTCTTTGTGGGCCGATCAGCTTCACACTGATCTGGCGGCATCCGGCTGTGCCGTCGGACTTCCTCAAGGCCAGATGGGTAACAGCGAGGTCGGGCATCTCAATATCGGTGCCGGACGAATCGTATTCCAAGAGCTCACCCGCATCGACAACGCGATAGAGGATGGCTCGTTCTTCGAGAACGAGGTGCTCGTCGACACCATGCGTGCGACTGCGCAACGCGACGGTACCGTCCACTTGATGGGGCTGCTTTCAGATGGGGGAGTCCACTCTTCGATGGAACATCTCTATGCGTTGCTCGAACTCGCCAAGAAGCTCGGTGTGCGCGATGTGGCGATCCATGCATTCCTCGATGGACGCGACACACCACCGACGAGCGGTGCCGACTTCCTCGCACAGCTCGAACGAAAGATCTCCGAGCTGGGAGTGGGACACATCGCGACCGTGATGGGGCGCTACTATGCGATGGATCGGGACCAGAGATGGGAACGCGTTCGTCGTGCCTATGACGCGATGACGCTCGGTGAGGGCAACCGTAATGGGTCTGCCGAAGAGCTGATCGATGCGAGCTATGACGCCGAGGTGACCGACGAGTTCGTTGAGCCAGCGCTGGGCGGGACCGACTTCACCCCCATAAAGGATGGGGACAGCGTCATCTTCTTCAACTTCCGCCCCGATCGCGCCCGCGAGCTCACCCGCGCATTCACCGATAAGGACTTCGACGGATTCGAACGTAGAGCTTTTCCAGCCATCGACTTTGTATGTCTGACGACCTATGATGAGACGATCGACGCACCGGTCGCGTTTCCCAAAGAGGCGCTCGATGAGGGACTCGGCGCCGTTCTCGCACGTCATGGCCTTCGCCAGTTCCGCATCGCGGAAACCGAGAAGTACGCGCACGTGACATTCTTTCTCAGCGGAGGGCAAGAAGATCCGTTCGACGGAGAGCAAAGGGTGCTTATCCCGAGTCCGTCGGTCGCAACCTACGATCTCAAGCCCGAGATGAGCGCGGTCGAGGTCGGTGATGCACTCGTTGAAGCGATCTTGAAGGATACCGCCGATATCTATATCGTCAACTTCGCAAATGGGGACATGGTCGGGCATACCGGCATGTTCGAGGTGACGGTCAAAGCGGTGGAGACCGTCGATGCACAGATCGGTCGCATTGTTGAGGCGATGGCCGATAAGGACGGCGTCACGCTGATCACCGCCGATCATGGGAATGCTGAACAGATGGTCGCCAGCGATGGGATCTCACCATTCACCGCACATACGCTCAACGACGTTCCACTCATCGTCGTGAATTCGAAAGCCAGCGAGGTGCGTGAAGGGACCTTGTGCGATATCGCCCCGACGATCCTGGGACTTCTGGGTATCGACCCTCCCCAGGTATGGACAGGTAACGACTTACTGGTATACTAGAGTGCGCGTTGAGCACAGTTAAACTGTCCTCAGCGTTGTTAGTTATAGGAAAAGTCTCGAAAGGTAGGAACAGTGAGCGCACTGTTTATCATATTTCTCATTATCTGGGCGATCTCTTCCATCGGATTGATCGTTCTTGTTCTGATGCACAGCGGGAAGGGAGCGGGTCTGTCTGAGACGTTCGGTGGCTCGATGGATCCGAATCTTGGGACCGGCGTGATCGAGAAGAATCTCAACCGCATCACGATCGTGTGTGCCAGCATCTTCATCCTGACACTTCTCGTGATGATGTTCATATGGCCTTCGCCGTATACAGCAGAATCGGATGATCTGGCGCTCCAGGAGCTTGAAGACGCGGGGATCGAGATAACCGGGGGTGAGGGCGACGATACCATCAATATCGATCAGCTCGACGATGAGCCCGGACTATTCGATCCGGATACCGCGGATACGGGAGCGGATGCCGAAGGGCCTGCACCGAGCAATACGAACGGGACGGATACTCAGTAGTTTTCATTTACCACGTGTCGGAGTGGTGGAACGGCAGACACGCTAGCTTGAGGGGCTAGTGCCCGTAAGGGTGTGAGGGTTCAAATCCCTCCTCCGACACCAATATACCCTCTACTCACTAGGGCGTCACATACCCTGTCCTATGGGGAGGGCATTCCTCAAAATGACCGGATCCTCGTGCGCGAAGTGTCGATCTACTCCAGTCTTGCGATGCATAATAAAAAATGAAGAAGAAGTTTTCCGCTCATCTCAAAACTCTGCTATAATCGAACATATGTTCTATAGGATGGATGTATAGTGGAGAGGGGTAAGATATGTATCTAGCACCATGTGGTATCAGCTGTGAATGCATTCCGGAGTTGGGCAATAAGCCATGTCCGCTCAAAGAACAATGTGGAGGAAATTGCCATGAGGTCCAGGGCAAGCCGTTCTATGTGAAAGACTTCGGAGTTGAGTTGTGCCCGATCTATGACTGTGCGGTCAATAAAAAGGGTTTCGACACCTGTGCTCCCTGCGAGGATCTTCCCTGTCAGATCTATATCGATTGGAAAGATCCCGAGATGAGTGAAGACGATCACCTCAAGTCCATATCCGAGAGGACCAAGGTATTGAAAGCTTCCGTAGTGTAGATCGGTCACCCTATACAAGAAGAGGCGTGCATCGATTTGAGGTGCACGCTTTTTTATGAGCGTGAGCATACTGTTCTGAGCGGATAAAAGTTCGGCAGCACGGGCGTATGTGAGCCGAGTAAAGTGCATGTTAAAATCGAGTTCATGATTAACTTTATGGAATTGAGCATAGGATCAGGACACGAGCAGCCGTGCTCTTTATGTGACCCAACGAGGTCATCGGACGCTCAACCCCTGCCGATAGAAGAAATTGAGCAGCGTATTCGAAAGATCGCCCCGGACGCGGCTCTGCTCTGCGGCTATGAGCCCTTCATGCATCCCGAACTGGTGCGCATAGTGAGCTCGATGGTGAGCGCCGGAATACGTCGGATCGGTATGCGGACCGATGGAGGAGCGCTCAGCAACCCTCAAGCGGCGCATGGTTGCATCGAAGCTGGAGTGCGCGTGTTCGAGATCCCCCTACTTGCCGGTGATAGGGAAAAGGCGGATCGTCTCAGCGCAACACCGGGACTCCACGCTGCATCTGCGCATGGGATCGCTCAGATCAACGCCGCCAGCACTGATCTCGATGTTGCGGTATTCGTCTGCGCTCTCATACCGTTGTGCTCGCACAACGCGTCACAGCTTGTCGAGATGACCCAAGCCGCGCTTTCAGCGGGGGTCTGCGCGATCCGCGTCGAGTGTACCGATAAGGATCTGATCGACCATTCCCTCATCATCACGGCACATGCTCTTGCGACACGAGCGGGTGTGGCTCTGTTCGGTGCTGGTTGCGACTCGTTCATCGAGGGAGCCACCCTCTACGAGGTACGACCATGAGCACGACATCAACGAAAACGACCAAGCCCTATGTCATCGCGCTGATCGGGATATCCCAGGTGGGATACCGCTGTCTTGCGCTCGGGTATCTGCGTGAGGCGCTCAAGCGTGATACGCGTCTGCCTGCGCTTGCGATCGCGACGATGGATTTCGACATCGATGTCGACGCGTGGTGGATCGCTTACGAGATCCTCTCGCTCGAGCATGCGCCGGACTTGGTGAGTTTTTCAGTGTATTGCTGGAATGCATCGATCGTCTATGAGGCGATGGAGCTACTCTGGGCTACCCGACCCGATCTTAAGATCGTGCTCGGTGGACCTGAGGTCGGTCCGATCGCAGATGAACTGATTGAACGCTTTCCACAGCTGGTAGCAGTTGTGCGGGGAGAGGGAGAACTAGCGCTCGGCGATGTGGTCCACGCACTCGTTCGTGGGGGCGATCTCGACCGACTGCCTCTCAGAGAGCCTATTGAGACCCTCGATACTATCGCGCCCGCTTACAGCGATGCGCACCCTCCTGCGATCGATGGTTCAGCCTATCTGGAGACCTACCGCGGGTGTCCTCATGACTGTGCCTATTGTTACGAAGGCAAAGGGATCGCACGCATCAGGAGTTTTAGCTGGGAGCGTATCGCACACGACATCGAGCGTATGGCGGCGATTCCCGGCATGCGATCGTTCAGCTTCGTCGATAGCGTCTTCAATCTCACGAAAGACCGGCTAAAAAAGCTTTCCGACATACTAGCCCCCTATGTCGAGCAGGGACTCCGTCTTCATACGATCGAGGTCGACATCGAGAGTATCGATGATGAGCAAGCCGCACTTCTCAAGCGCGCCGGAGTGGTCAGTGTTGAGACCGGTCCTCAGACGGTCGGTCCCAAGGCGCTGGAGCGATGCAATCGGACGCTCGACAAGGAAGCCTATCGGGCGGGAGTTGAGGCGTGCAAACGGGTGGG
>WRDL01000110.1 GCA_009784095.1 Coriobacteriia bacterium
TCCCTAATATGACATACAGCTGTCACGGTAGTTCAGTACGATGACCTCATAGTAAAAAACCAGGTAGGAGGTCTATCGTGCAACATAAAGCTCTCGTGATCATAGATATTCAAAACGATATAACGAAGAATTACAAAGAAATAATCGACAACATCAATGCAGCGATCGATTGGGCGGTCAGAAATGATATTCATGTCGTCTATATCAAGCATGAGAATCTTTCCGCGGGCACGAGGACTTTCAAGCCCAACACGCATGGGGCCGAACTTGCCCCTGATCTCATAGTTGCATCACCGAACATCTTTACCAAATGCAAAGGGAATGCGCTGACAAGCGAGGGATTTGCAGATTTCATCGACAGAAAGGAGATACGCGAATTCTATCTCGCAGGTGCGGACGCGGTTGCCTGCGTCAAATCAACGTGTTACAACATGCGAAAGGCAGAGTACCCGGTCACTGTTCTGTCGGATTGTGTCACCAGCTACGATAAACGTAAGATCGACGAGATGCTTCAGTATTACGAGAACAAAGGTTGCACCATCATGAGCTTGGATACTCTGCTGGGTTCTGCATAACAGAGAGATCAGATCGAGAGGTATTGGATACGGCACGAAGCTGGCGGAGAGCAGTTCGAGCCATAAGAACCCCACCACTTTGAATTCTAGCATCCATTATTACGCAGGTGGCTTTGCAGTGACAATATGACTATGACGACGATCCTCTGCAGGGTGCTTCCGCGAAACCTCTAGTGTGAAGTCCGCGAAATCACCAGTGAAATGTCCGCGAAATCACCAGTCATGGTTTATAATACTCACTATGACGTTGTAAAGGAGTGTCATGAGTGGGTCAGACAAATCACTTATCCCCGCAGGATATCTTTCCCGAATTATCGAAACTCGCGTACAAGAGGGTCTTGAAGATTTTGGTGCAGTGTGCATCCAGGGTCCGAAGTATTGTGGCAAAACATGGACGGGGCTCAGTCTCGCGCAAAGCGTGTTCAGTCTTATGCTGCCGGACGGAAGTGATGAAAACATAACTGCTGCCCTTGTTACACCCGACCTAGCTTTAAACGGTGACAACCCACGACTTATTGACGAATGGCAGGAGCTTCCATTTCTATGGGATGCCGTACGTCTGCGCATAGATATGTCCGGTAAAACCGATACATTTATCCTGACCGGGTCCTCTTCGCCACGCATGGATAGGAAGAAACCAAAGCACAGTGGTGTTGGGCGCATCGAGAAGATACGCATGCGTCCAATGTCTCTGATGGAATCAGGTGAATCAACGGGTGCGATTTCACTACGCAATCTTTTTGAGGGTGCAAAACCCTCAGTGAATGCGCCTGAAACTGATTTGGAATTATTATCACAACTTATTATCCGCGGCGGATGGCCCGGCACCTTGAGTGTTGCCCCGACCCGGTCAGGCCGACTTGCAAGGAACTACGTGCAAGCCTTGACTGAAAGTGGAACCGAAGAAGATAAGGGTAATAAAAGGGACCCTCAAAAATTCGAACGACTACTTCATTCTCTCGCGCGAAATGTAGAACAACCGGCTGCCTCAAAAACACTGATTCGAGATATGACGGCAAAAGACGATGAGAACCCTCTCTCTCCAACAACGATTGATGAATACCTCTATCATCTGAAGCAACTCTTTATCCTTGAAGAGGTAAGACCATGGTCTCCACGTTTGCGTTCTTCCTTGCGAATCAATAAGAAACCTAAATACCACTTTGTAGATCCTTCGATTCCTTCTGCGATATTGAGTGTTTCGCATCAAAAGCTTATAAATGACTTAGAAACCTTCGGATTTCTATTTGAGGCACTCTGCTTGCGAGACCTGTTGGTCTACAGCGAAGCTATGGATGCAGAGATCTTCTATTATCGCGATCGTGAGGGGTATGAAGTCGACGTGATTATTCAGCGACCGGACAACTCGTGGGCCGCGCTTGAAATAAAGCTCGGACACGGTCAAACAGATGAAGCTGCCAAAAAGCTTCTTGAGATCAAACACAGACTCATGAATGCCGGTGCCGAGGCTCCGGTATTTCTTGGAATAGTCGAGGGTCTGGGCAATTTCAGCTATACGCGCCCTGACGGAGTACACGTGTTGCCTATCCGGGTTTTGGGGCCCTAAGCAAAGCACAAATGAGCCCCAAGTGGCGGAGAGCCCGGGATTCGAACCCGGGGTACGCTATTAACGCACACACGATTTCCAATCGTGCACCTTCAGCCATCTCGGTCAGCTCTCCGTCGAAGTATGAGTATAGCACGCAAGACTCTATGCGAGCAGGGAGTACGGTGGTTCATGATATACAATAGTGGCATGGATAACACCGCTCAAGAAAGAACCGGTTTCCTTCAATGGATCAAGGATTATACCTCCCGACCCCATCTCGGGATATTCTTTGGGGCGACCCTTCTTTTGGTGATCGCCAATACGGTATCACTTCGATCGGCGGAGTCTCGTTTCTGGGTCCTTGTTGCTGAACTGATCATCTTACCTGCATTGTTCATGCTCATGGGATCGACACACAAGATGTGGCTTCTGGGCAGCATCATCCCTGTTGCGGGACTGGCTGCTGCTATGCTGGGACGTTTCCTTGGTTCGGAAACCATGAACTTGCGCCTCTTTGCGGTCGTGCAGCTTCTGGTCTCTATCCTTTTGCTTGCCGCATTGATCAAAGTATTGTTCCGCAAGCATAAGGTCAATTTCCAGACCGTTATGGGAGCCGCATCCCTCTATGTTCTGTTCGGGCTTCTCTTCGCCCGGCTCTACTTCGCTATGGATGTCTTTGATAGTCCGTTCTTTGCTGAAGCAGCGCGCCCCATCATTTCAAGTGACTTCGTGTACTATTCGTTCACTACGATGACCACCATCGGGTACGGAGATCTGACCGCATATACCGAGTTCGGACGTCTTCTCTCGGTCGTTGCCGCGATAGTCGGGCAGCTCTACCTCGTCGTCGTTATCGCGGCGATCGTGGGAAACTACAGTGCTCATTTTGTCGAGCATGAAGAAAGAGAGCAAACTAAGAGGGTCGAAAAGAGAAAAGGGATCAGAGGACTGATGGGTAAGGATACAGGGGAGGAATAGGATCATGAGGTTTTTTGTCAGATGGTTATGTATCGCGCTCGCGGTCGCTCTCGCGGTCTGGATAGTACCTGGTATCGGTATTCATAACGAAAGTAACATGTGGTGGACGCTGATTGTGGTCGCCGCGATACTTGCACTGGTCAACGCCACCGTGGGATTGGTACTTAAAGTACTGTCTTTGCCGTTGATAATACTGACGTTGGGCCTTTTCGGTGTTGTCGTCAACGCGCTGATGCTCAAATTCGCTGCTTGGCTTTCGAATGGGATCTTTGGCACCGGCTTTTATGTCGATGGTTTTTGGCCCGCGGTCTGGGCGAGCATCATCATCAGTATCGTTTCAGCGTTCTTATGGGCGATCTTGGGACCAAGCGACAACAGAAATGCGAGCTCACGGCGCTAACGCCTCGCTACAAAGAAATTCTTCAATAGAGCGGCGCTCTCATCGGCGAGAACGCCGCTTTTCACTTCGAATTGATGGTTGAGTCGCTCATCACTGTGAATGTCATAGAGAGTACCGAGCGCTCCTGTCTTTGGATCCACCGCTGCGTACACACAGCGATCGATACGTGCCTGATGCATCGACCCCGCGCACATCGGGCAGGGTTCGAGCGTCACATAGACCGTCGCTCCGGTCAGGCGCCATCTTTCCAGGTCACGCGCTGCTTGGCGGATTGCGAGCAACTCGGCGTGCGATGTGGGATCGTTATCGGTCTCACGACGATTATGTGCCGAGGCGATGATCTCATCGTCGACGACTACGATGGCTCCGATGGGTACCTCTCCGAGTTCCTCGGCAGCTTTTGCCTGTTCAAGGGCATATTGCATGAAGTATTCATCGGTATGGGCGGTCGAACTACTCATGCTGTCCATTGTATGCTAACCTAGGTAACCGCGCACCTATGGAGGGGTGGCAGAGTCTGGTTGAATGCACCGGTCTTGAAAACCGGCAGGCGGGTAACCCCCGTCTCTAGGGTTCGAATCCCTACCCCTCCGCCACAACTCTGAAGTCGCTATAGAGGGATTCGAAACCGAGAGGGCAAACAGCGACCTAGGGGAGCTGTTTGGTCCGAGCGAAGCGAGGTCTCGTGGGTTGCGAAGCAAGACACGCGAATCCCTACCCCTCCGCCATAGAAATCAGA
>WRDL01000111.1 GCA_009784095.1 Coriobacteriia bacterium
ACTCCTTGCCCCAATCCACGCCACAAGTACAGTGACGCCACCGTCCGGTAGGGCGCCCAGTCCTCGGCTATCGCCTCGACCAGCTCGACTGGAGCATCTGCCGGTAACCCTTTCAGCGCGCAGACACTTCTGCGTAGCCCGCCATCCGCCGGAGCGAAGACGTCAAGACGACCTTGCGAGAAGATCAAGTGCATCTGAGCGGTCCAGCGCCCGATCCCCTTCACCTGGATGAGGTGCTCGATGATCTCCTCATCCTCCAAAAGCGCAAGTTCCTCAAAATCGATATGCCCATCGTTGATCTTGTGGGCCAAATCGGTCAGATAGGAAGCTTTGGCACGCGAGAGTCCGACACCTCTGAGCTCCTCGATGTCATGGACCAAGATCGTCTCGGACGTGACGGCACCTCCGCAGAGCTGCTCGAGGCGCCCCCAAATCGCGCGCGCCGCATGTATCGAGATCTGTTGATCGCAGATCGCCCGCGCGAGCGAGATGAATCCGTCGCCCTCTATATCGACGACGACCTCGCCTACTTCCTCGATCAGCCCGCGCATATCATCATCGAGTTTCATCAATTCGATGACTTCCGGGGAATTCAGATCGAACGTGAGCGTCGATCCAGGATCGCTGTAAGCGGGACGTACCATCAGGCTCCTCTCGTCGGTAGTGCTAGTATAATGCATGCAGACAACTCAGCATGACAGGGCGTAGACGAGGATGAAAGGACCGCGACCATGTCACAAGTACCGACCCGCGAACAAGCTTGGGATCTTCTCAACGAATACAACAGCGAGCCGTTCCACCTCCGCCATGCTGAGACCGTCGAAGGTGTCATGCGCTACTTCGCTCGTGAACTCGGCTACGAGGACCAGGTCGATTACTGGGGAGTCGTCGGGCTGCTCCATGATCTGGACTTCGAGCAGTATCCCGATGAGCACTGCGTGAAAGTCGCTGAGATCTTAGAGGAGCGTGACGTCGATCCGGCGTTGATCAATTCGATCGTCAGCCATGGTTATGGATTGACCGGGAGTGCGACAGCGCCCGAGCACGAGATGGAAAAAGTTCTCTTTGCGGTCGACGAGCTGACCGGATTGATCTGGGCAAGTGCCCTGATGCGTCCGAGCAAGAGCGTGCAGGACTTGGAACTCAAAAGCGTCAAGAAAAAATTCAAGGATAAACGATTCGCAGCAGGATGCTCGCGTGACATCATTCGGCAGGGTGCCGATCAGCTCGGTTGGGATCTCGATACGCTCATCGAGCGTACGATACTGGCGATGCGCGAAGTGGAGCTGCAGACGTAACCTGAAAATGGAAGAGAGTGGGACCCTACTGTCTCAAACCCTACTGTCCCATCACCGCATCCCTCATCACCTTATCGATCGGCTTTCGCAGGACCAGCGTTGCATGTTGGTCGTAGTTCGTCGGCGTCTTATTGATCAACACCAGATCATCGCCACCGAAATAACGTACCATTCCGGCAGCCGGATAGACCGCAAGTGAGGTGCCTCCCACGATCATGACATCTGCTGAGGCGATCGCCGAGATCGCGTCTGCGACCACTGCATCATCGAGTTGCTCCTCATACAAGACCACATCCGGCTTTATGATGCCTCCGCACGCGCAGCGTGGGATACCTTTACCTTGCGCGATATCGTGCACATCGTAGGGGGCTCCGCAATCCATACAATAGTTGCGCCACGCACTACCATGAAGTTCGAGAACGCATCTGCTCCCCGCTTTTTGATGGAGCCCATCGATATTCTGCGTGACGATGGCACTGAGTTTGCCCTCATCCTCCAATTGAGCCAACGCGCGATGGGCGTCGTTGGGCTCAGCATCCAGACAGAGCATGTTGTTGCGATAGAAATCATAGAACTCAGCGGTGTGATCCATGAAGTAGGAGTGCGAGAGCATCGTCTCCGGAGAGAGCGTAGCGGTCGTATCATACAGACCACCCTTGCTGCGATAATCGGGGATGCCGCTGGCAGTCGAGACCCCTGCGCCACCGAAAAACACGATGCGTTGTGCGCCCGCAAGGATATCGCGTAGTTTTTTATCAGCCATCATCGTCTCCTCCTCTGTCTGCTTGCCTCTCATTATATACTGAGGCGGTCATGGCCGAGCCGCACCGACTGGCTTGCCTCACCTTCAGAAATAAAGTCCGACCGCAAAGGGATAAAACGATAAAATGATGTTGGCAGAGCAATGAAGCTGGTGTCACAAAGGAGGCGCTATGAGCGACCAATTTGAGCCGATCCAAGAAGAGTTCGAGGAAGTTCAACCGGTAGTCGAAGAGGTCACGGTCGAGGAGGTAGCGAGTAACGAGCCGACCGCGGGTGTATGGGAGCAGCCGACCGTCGAGTCGCAGGCGACCGATTCGAATCCCTGGGGAAAGGTCGCTCCACCGAATATCCCACCCAGTGATCCTGCCGGCGCGACGACTTCGCAAGCTAACCAGAACGCGACGGTGCTGGTGATCGTGGCAGTGATTCTCATATCCCTTCTCGCCTGTTGCTGCTGTTCTTCGATCTTCTCACTCGTGATGTTCTCGCAGATGTCGAATAACAACTATGTCGAGACACCGGAGTACTATATCAATGAGTTCACTCCTGATTATGGGTTCGAAGAGTTCTACTTCCAAGACGATTCCGGTAGTTTTTGACGATAGCCTGCGATCCGCGTGTCGGAGCTCAAAGAACTCTATATCGAACCGACCTCGCACTGCAATCTCTCGTGCGCGATGTGTTCGCGCAATAGGTGGACGAGCGAAACGCTTGGCTATCTTTCCCAAGAGCTGTTCGATAAGGTCATCGATGAGATACCCGATACTGTTTCGCGTATCGTATTCGGCGGTATCGGCGAGCCACTCTTCGACCCTGATATTGTTTCCAGGGTCGCGCATGCGAAATCGACCGGACTTCCTGTCGAGTTGATCACGAACGGGTCGCTGCTCGATGAGGAGTTGTCGATCGCACTCGTAGATGCAGGACTTGACTGCATCTGGATCTCACTCGATGCTCTGGACGCGGAGAGTTTTGCCGCTATCCGGTGCGGCGCCGATTTCGACACGGTGATGACCAATATTGACGCGTTCAACCGCGCGCGCGGCTTCGAGTATCGTCACGTTGCGGTCTTTCCCAAGATAACCCCCAAGCTCGGCATCGCGTTCGTGCTCATGAAGCAGAATCTCGCACAGCTTGGCGCATTGCTCAAGAATGCGTATACGCTGGGGGTCAACGACATCAAAGTCACCCATCTGCTCCCCTATGAGAAGTCCCAGCTCGACCAAGCACTGTATGATCGGATCTTGGGCGCACGACTCTACGACGCGGTCGAGGGGCTGGCGGTCATGGTCCACATACCCCTGCTCGATACGCGCGATGTCGATGAGGAGTTGTTACAGACCTTCTCCGATCCGGTCCTCTCGTTCTCGCTCATGGGTGAGCCGCTCCGACTCAAGTCTGCCTACTGTCGTTTTGTTGAGGAAGGGGTCGCGTTCGTTCGCTGGGACGGTGAGGTCTCTCCCTGTATGGCGCTGCTTCACGAGACCACGATCTATCAGCGTGACCGCAAGCGACATCTCAAGGCACACAGCTTTGGCAACGTCGCCGATAAGACGCTCGCCGAGATCTGGGACAGCGATCCCTATCAAGAGTTCCGGCAAAAAGTCACCGATTTCGAATTCTCACCATGTGTTCGCTGTGGTTCGTGTGAGTTGTTCGCGAGCAACGAGCACGACTGCTCGAACAATACCTTCCCTACCTGCGGGGCATGTCTGTGGGCGAGAGGATTGTTCCAATGCCCTTGATGACGCTGTCCTATCTGCTCGCACGGGAGTATCAAGATATCCTCAACAATATCGAGACGAGGGAGGCCCCGATGAATGAGAAAGTCTACGAGTTCGATGCGCCCATCAAAAAAGTGCCCGACATCGATGGCGCCTACATCGAGTTCCCCTATGATGTGCGCGAAGAGTTCGGAGCAGGACGCGTCAAGGTGCACGCCACCTTCGACGGCGTCGGCTACGATGGAAGTCTGGTGCGCATGAAGACTCCGGGACACATCATCGGGTTGCGCAAAGATATCCGCGCGCAGATATCAAAGCAGGCCGGCGACACCGTCAGAGTGACCGTCCAAGAGCGCGCATAGACTAGATCGGGAACTCACCTGCAT
>WRDL01000112.1 GCA_009784095.1 Coriobacteriia bacterium
CCACTCATATCTCTGAGCAGATTATAGCAATCCGATCATATCGGCTGAATACCAAGGAGCCTCGCTGCGTTCCCCCCGAGAATCGATGCGAGCGCCGAGTCTGACAGTGGCAAAGACCTCATGATCTCGATCTCCGCACCTGCGCTACTCCAAGGTGCGTCCGAGCCGAAAAGGATGCGCTCGGCGCCATGATCGTCAACGATGCGCAAGAACTGAGCGTGATCGTAGTATTCCAGTCCCATCGAGGTATCGAGATACACATCGGTCCCGACCAAGTAACGCTCGACATCATCCCATTGTGCGTGTCCGCCAAGGTGTGCCACGACAAGCGTTCCGCCCCGCATCGCATCGACTACGTTCGCGAAACGCATCGGAGAGCTCTTATACGGTTCCTCGAAACCGGGATCGAAACCTCCGTGGTGGATCAAGATCAACCCCTTGCTGAATGCATAGTCATAGACCCGAAGCATCCACGGATCATCGACGATGAAGTCCTGATACTCGGCATGGAACTTGAGACCCGGCAGACCCAGCTCGACCGCATGATCGATATCATCTTGATAGTGTGAGCTGTGAGGATAGATACTTCCGAACGCAGCGATCCTGTCACTTCGACAGCTTGCCGCCCATTCGTTGGTGTTCCTCGTCTGTGATTCCTTAGTGACGACGGGGAGCAGCACAGAGCGGTCAATACCCCATCGATCCATATTGACGAGCAAACCTGACACGGTTCCATCATGTACCGGCTCATAGAGATTATCAACATTGGTACACAGGGTCTTCAAGGCGCGCGGTGCAAGCTCATCAGGGAATGCGTGGGTGTGGAAATCGATCACGGGAGTATGGGGAGCATCGTCATGCATAATCGGTTATTCTACTATTTCCTATCGATTTCAGCGATAATACTCTCGATAGAAAAGGAGCGGGGTCACGGTATGAGAACTCTTTTGAAGCACGGGACAGTATATGATGGGACCGGTCGACCGGCGTTTACCGGAGACGTGCTGGTCGAGGATGAGCATATCGCCGAAGTAAGCCCACGCATCGAGTGCGAAGCCGACAGGACGATCGACTGCAACGGTCTCTGCGTAGCTCCCGGGTTCATAGATGCGCATTCCCATAATGATTTTTTCATCGATAAAGACAATACCGAGCAGTGTTTCGCTCCCTTCATCAAACAAGGAATAACGACTCAGATCGTAGGAAACTGCGGTCTCTCGCCCTTCGGACTTGCCGAAGACAGCCCTCATAAGGATAAGATCGGCGGCGGGATTTTTTCAGCGAAGGATCCGGGAAGCTTCGAGCGGTTCGTCGACGAGGCGAAAGGTCGACTTCATGTCAACATCGCTCCGCTCGTCGGTCACGGGACCGCCCGTGTCGGGGTCAATGGAAGCACGCCTGATCCGCTCACCAAACCACAGATGAAAGTAATGCTCTCCCATGTCAACGAGGCGATGGAAGGGGGCGCGTTCGGTGGGAGCTTCGGGTTGATGTATGAGCCGAGCCTCTATGCGCCTTTCGATGAACTCGTCGCATTCTGTAGGGAGATCGCCCACAATGACGGGGTCGTGACGGTGCATCCGCGCGCCTGCTCCAAAGTCGCTCTGGGGTATCGACCGATCTTTTCAAAGCCGCACATCGAGCTGGCTCTCGATGAGGTGATCTCGATCGCACAGGCGGCAGGTGCCGATCTGCAGTACAGTCACTTCGTCTGCGTGGGAGAGTCGACCTGGCGTTGCAGCGACCATATCCTTAAGAAACTGCATGCCAACGAGGTGCCTTACGATATTTTCTCGTTCTGTCACGGCGCAAGTGTGATCACCGTCATTTTGCCACTGTGGTACATGGGGCTCTCAGAGCAGGAGCGCAAGAGCCCATCGGTGCAAATGCGTCTTAAGCTGGAGATCAACGTTGCACGAAAACTTCTGGGGATCGACTTCGATGACTTCACCATTGCCGATATCGACGATGAGTACGAGCAGTACCTGGGCAAGAATATCGCCCAGATCGCCAGCGAAGAAGGGCTTTCAAAGATCGACATGTACATCAAGTTGGTGGATATCACAAATGGTCAGGCGCGTGTCTATATACGTAAATACAACAACGACGATATCGTCCATACCCTGATGATGGACAGCCACTCGATGTTCATGACCGACTCCTGGATCGAGGACAAGGGGATTCAGACCCAGATCGCCTTCCAAGGTTTCCCCTATTTTTTGGTCAGAGCAAAACAGCAGGGTTTTCCTCTTGAGACAATGGTCCACAAGATGACCGGAAAATCCGCAAAGCGTTTCGGTCTGCCCCGCAGAGGCGAGCTGAAGGTCGGCAATTTCGCCGATGTCACGGTATTTGATTATGAGGGGGTTGCCGTCGATCTCGCCGCTCCCGAATCGACCCCTGAGGGGATAGAGTACGTTTTGATCAACGGCAAGACGGTCGTCGATGAGGGAGTATATCGTCCGTCGATGTGCGGACAAATGGTGCTGAAAAGCTAGATCTTACGGGGATATTTGACTTTCCTCAGCTTTCTCTTCCATCATCCGAGCATATCTTTCAAGCATCTCCGGTGGGAATTCGCGCGGCAGATCCCCCTCGATATAGGACTTGCATGGGTTGCACTGTCCGCATGGTCTCCCCTCGATCGGACGATGGCAGAACCAGGTCAGCTCGATAACATCTCCGAAGCCGAGACGTTCATATTCATCATGCATCTCAACCTTTGTGGTATTCCTTAATGGAAAGGAAAAATCCCGAAAAATCCTCGTAACGTCCTTTTGAGTTCTTCGTTTATCGACAATGTAGCTTTCGCCGATCAGCGGATCATCGTTTCGGATGAATGCTCCCCGCTCTTCGATCAACTCGATCGCATGATCCCCGCCAACGACTGATAACTCGATTCCCCGATGCGTCTTTGCGAACCATCCGAGCCACTGATATTGTGTCCCTAAATGGTGGGTCTTCCTAATCCTTTTGTATGCTTCGTTGATCGACTTGTCCTCACTGCGCTGATCCTTGGGGATCACGACCACATCACGCAGGTAGCAAAGTGCATCCGGCCGATTGCGAATGAGCTCGGTCACCGTATCGATCGCGCCCAGCTCCAACTCTTCTGACTTGCGATCATCAGATAAATAGTAAGGCTTTATGGTCACAGGAAAGCGGGAGAGCTGGCAGACACGGAACGTCGAATCAAATCCTCCGGTCCAAAATATCTCGACCGTCTTTTGTTTGTTCTTATTCCTACCGAACAAGATGCTCGATCACCTCCGGTGATGTGCCCTCAATGCTCCAAAGATTGATTATCATGTACTTAGGGTATTCCTGCAAACAAGAGTATATCTTCATTATGATGCAAGGGCATACGCTTGAGAGAAAAGATATGGCCCAGCAAAACCGGTCAAAGGATGGGGCAACCATGGGAACAAAAGCTGCAACCGTAACGGTCAGACACCTGCAAACACCTCACCAGTCTGAGTCATTCACGCAGTTCAAGCCACTTTCCGCAGACATGAAAGAGGAACTCTTTGCAGTGGTCGCGGAGATGTTTGACGCGGCGGGCGGGAAGTCTCTACTCAAGAGCAGCGGAGATGTCTATCTCAAACCAAACGGGATCGACAGCAAACCGTATTGCTATACCCGTACCGAACTGATCGAAGCCGTTATTCGCTACTGGAAAGATGCCGGAGCCAACGACATCTATCTTTTCGAGAATTGCACGCAGAGCAACTTCACACGCATGGTGTTCGCGCTTACCGGGTATAGCGATCTGTGCCGCCGCTATGGCGTGCACGAGGTGTACTTAGACGAGCAGGACAACGTCGAGTACACCTTTACCGGCAAGCTTCCTGAAGCACAGGAGGAGGGTGGCTACGTCGAGACCACTTTTCGTATCCCGAGGTTCGTGACGGAGAACCTGATCGAGCGGGTAGACGAGAATCTCTACATCGATCTGCCGAAACTCAAGACGCACTCGATGGCAGGTGTGACCTTGGGTATCAAGAACCAATGGGCATACCCTCAGCCGAGCGATCGGCGATCCGATCACAACTACAACCTCCCCAATAAACTCGTCGATGTCTTGGGTTACTTGCAGCCGGACTACACCCTCATCGAGGGCATCGAGGCGACGATCTATGGGCACTATCCGGC
>WRDL01000113.1 GCA_009784095.1 Coriobacteriia bacterium
CCGATAAAGTCCGGCTCCCGTGATGGGGTCCTTTATTACGCTATTGGTTGGTGTTGAGCGAGAATGGGACGAAGGGAACCGACCCCATTGTCTCAAGTGGGACGAAAGGAACCGACCCTAGTGTCCCAGATATGAGCGCTGTACCTCGTCGCTTTCCGCTAGCTCGGCACCGGTGCCGGTCAAGGTGATCTCGCCGGTCTCGAGCACGTAGCCGCGATCGGCGATCTTAAGCGCCATTCGCGCGTTCTGCTCGACGAGGAAGATGGTCGTTCCCGACTCGTTGATCTCACGGATGATGTTGAAGATCTGCTTGACGAGTACCGGAGAGAGTCCCAGCGAGGGCTCGTCCAGCAGCATCAGGCGCGGTTTTGCCATCAATGCGCGACCGATCGCGAGCATCTGCTGCTCACCACCGGAAAGTGTCCCCGCCTGTTGTTTACGGCGCTCTCCCAGTACGGGAAAACGCTCGTACACGTCGAGGATGTCGTCCTTTACCGCCTCTTTGTCGGTGCGTAGGAACGCGCCGATCTCAAGATTCTCGGCCACCGTCATATCAGCGAAGATGCGTCGTCCTTCCGGAGCCTGCGAGATACCGGACGCGACACGCTTGGTCGCCGGAAGTTTGGTGATGTCTTTTCCCTCGAAGATGATCGAGCCGGACTTGGGTTTGATCAGTCCCGAGATCGTACGCAACGTGGTCGATTTTCCCGCGCCGTTCGCTCCGATCAGGGTGACGATCTCGCCTTTCTCGATGTGAAGACTGATGCCCTTGAGCGCGCGGATGACTCCGTAGTCGACCTCGAGGTCACGTAACTCAAATATCATCATCGTCTCCCAGATATGCCTCGATGACGCGCTCATTGTGCTGGATCTGATCGGGCGTGCCATGAGCGATCAACTGCCCATGGTCGAGCACATAGATGCGCTCGCAGATCTTCATCACAAGCGACATGTCGTGCTCGATGAGCAGGATCGTGATCCCGAACTCCTTGCGGATCCGCGCGATCGTCTCGGCAAGCGCCTCGGTCTCGATGGGATTCATCCCCGCCGCGGGCTCGTCGAGAAGCAGCAGGCGCGGATCGGTCGCCATCGCGCGTGCAATCTCAAGACGACGTTGCTCACCGTAGGGAAGATTGCGCGCCAGTTCGTCCTGCTTATCACGCAGATCGAACACGTCGAGCAGGCGGCGTGCTTCCTCGATCGAGCGCTCCTCTTCTGCATGGAACTTGCCCAGATGAGTCAGCGAAGCGAGCAGACCATAGCGAAAACTATGGCTGAGCGCAAGCCGCACGTTATCGAGGACGGTCATCTCATTGAAGAGACGGATATTCTGAAACGTCCGCGCGATGCCCCGTGCGGTCACCGTATACGGTTTCTTGCCGACCAGATCGATCATATGGTTCGGATCATTCTTATCGGCGAACTTGATCGCGCCCGAGGTCGGACGATACACCCCGGTGATCAGATTGAACACTGTGGTCTTACCGGCGCCGTTCGGACCGATCAGCCCGACGAGCTCACCGGGCTCGACGAACATGCTGACGTTCGCGACCGCGACCAGACCGCCGAAGGTGATCGTGACATTCTCAAGGGATATGAGCGGGCGTTGTGTCATTCCACCTGCTCTTTTCGTTTGAATAGTCGCAGTTTCTCTAATAGATCGGTCACCTCGATGGTCCCCATCAGACCTTTCGGTCTGAAGAGCATCATCGCGATGAGCAGGATCGCATAGATAATGTTGTTGACCCCGGTAAAGCCACGCAACATCGTCGTGAGTACCGTCAAGATGACGGCCGCGATGACCGAGCCGCTCAAGGAGCCCAGACCACCGAGCACTACGATCACCAATACATTGATCGAGGTCAGGAAGTTGAACTTGCCGGGAGCGATGAAGTAGAAGTACGACGCGTACAGTCCGCCCGCGATACCGGCAAAGAACGCGCCGAGCGCGAAGGCGATGATCTTGTATTTGGTCGAGTTGATCCCCATCGCCTCTGCTGCGACCTCGTCCTCACGGATTGCGATGCAGGCTCTGCCACGATACGAATTGATGAAGTTGTTGATGACAAGTATCGTCAGGATCGTCAGACCGATCATCCACGGCCAGCTCGCCATGCGAGGGATGCTCGCCAGACCTGAAGGTCCACCGGTGATCTCCATGTTCTGGAAGACCACGCGAATGATCTCGGCAAAACCGAGCGTCGCGATCGCGAGATAATCGCCTTTCAGACGAAGCGTCGGAAAGCCGATGATGATACCGGCGATCATCGCCAGGATACCCCCGATGACCAATCCCGCCAAAAAGCCCCAGACCGTGGGGAAACGCAGCAGGATCAACGCGGTCGTATACGCGCCGATCGACATGAAGCCGGCGTGACCGAGCGAGAACTGTCCGGTAAAGCCGGTGATCAGATTGAGGCTGACCGCCAAGATGATATTGATGCAGATGAGCGCGAGCGTGCTCTCGTGCACGCTGGTCACGATACCGAGCTGACGCAAAAGCCAGACCAGCGCAAAGGTCGCAGCGATGACCCCGAGGATGATCAGGTTCTTCGTCGTGACCACTCGCATCGGTGAGGCAGCGTTCGAACTGTTCTTCAGGCTCAGTCTGCTCATATTAGACCTTGTTGCCCTTCTTCTTACCCAGCAACCCTGAGGGTCGAATGAGAAGCACGAGGATGAGAATACCGAACACCGCCGCATCACGGTAGAGCGATCCGCCATAACCGGCGACCATCGTCTCGATGATACCGATGAGCACACCACCGATCATCGCTCCCGGGATGGAGCCGATGCCACCGAAGACCGCGGCGACGAACGCTTTGAGTCCCGGCATCATGCCCATCAAAGGATCGATCGAGTTGTAATAGATGCCGACCAGCACACCGGCGGCTCCCGCAAGTGCCGAGCCGAGCAGGAATGTGAACGAGATGGTGCGATCGACGTTGATCCCCATCATCTTCGCCGTGTCGTGGTCGAATGAGACCGCGCGCATCGCTTTGCCCTGTTTGGTGTATCGCACGATGAAGTTGAGGAGGAACATGAGGACCAGCGAGATGACAACGATCAGTATCTGCTGTGAGCTGATCACCACACCGCCGATCTCGAAGAGCCGGTTCTCGAGTACCTCGGGATAGGAGCGCACACGTGCACCCATAAAGAACATCATCGTGTATTCAAGGAGCAGCGAGACGCCGATCGCGGTGATCAACGCCGCGATGCGGGTCGCGTGGCGCAAGGGGCGATACGCGATACGCTCGATCAGGACGCCGAGGATCGCGCAGGTTATCATCGAGATGATGAGCGCCGGGATCCATCCCAGATCGGTAAAGGTCGTCACCCAATAGCCCACGTAGGCGCCGACCATATAGACATCGCCGTGAGCGAAGTTGATCAAGCCGATGATACCGTAGACCATCGTGTAGCCCAAAGCGATCAAAGCATAGATGCTCCCCAAGGAGAGCCCGTTGACCAATTGTTGGAAGAAACCTTGCACGCCGCTCTTTCAGCTCACCTGCCGCATGGCACGTGAGACTTTTTGCGCAACGGCCCACGCACGGGGCGCGGGCCGTTACCGTTACCTATAATCGACTGTTTCGCACATACTCTATCATATACGCAAAACCTGACCTGTCGTCTAGAACCGCTCGGCAGATACCTGCTCGCCGTTCTGAAGCTCGATGACAACGGTGGATTTGATGACGTTGTGATCGTCACCAACACTAAATGATCCCGTTACTCCTACGAACTTCTCGGTCGCAGCGAGTGCCGCTGCGATCTCGACCGGATCGTCGCTTCCCGCGCGGGTGATCGCATCGACCACGTATTTGCCGAGGTCATAACCCATCGCGATGAATGCGTTAGGTTGCTCACCGTTATTGTCGGCCTTGAATTTCTCGATGAAGTTCTGGACCTCTGCGCTCTCGTCAAGCTCTGAATAGTGGTTCGAGAAGAATACATCGTTCACATTCGAAGCTCCGGCGATGGTAGCCAGCTCGGGCGAGTCGAATCCGTCGCCACCCAGGATCGGTTGGTCGATACCAAGCTCTCGGGCTTGC
>WRDL01000114.1 GCA_009784095.1 Coriobacteriia bacterium
CGGCGTAGAACGAGTCGATATAACTGTAAGAACCGACCACCGGGAAGACGAATCCATTCGAGCCGACGCTGACCGTCACGTCCATATCGGTCGGCACGCCCGCAGCGATATTGGCGGCGGCGCGCTCCGCGGCAAGTTTCTCTCGCAGCGCCTCGAACTCAGCTTCCTTGTCCGCAAGCTCACCTTGGAGCTTGAGCAATTGTTTACGATAGGAGTCGGTGATATCGATCTGCTCGGCGACAAGCGCGTCCATCGCGATCCTCTGCTCAGCGAGTTGCTCGCTCAGGTCGCGTGTTTCGGTGACAGCGCTGGCATAATGATCGCCCATGCGCGAGGAGTATTCGAATGCAGTGATGAAGTCCCGAAAGCTCTTGGCGCTGAACATGATCTCCCAGAGCTGATAGTTGTCAGCCCCGCGATAGCGCTCCACGACCACGCCACTCAAATGGGTCCGCGCATCTTTCAGGTCTCTCTCGGTGATCTCGATCTGACCTGCGAGTTCTTCCATCTGGACCTGGATCTCGCTGAGTTTTTGCTCTTGCTCCTCATATGCCTCGGCAGCAGAGTGCATCGATTTCTGGAGACTTTCGAGCTCGGCTTTCAACTCGTCCTCTGTGACCGCGAAAGCGAGGCCGACCGTACCGACGAGCAGGCAGATAATGGTCGCGAGAACAAAGGCGCTCGGCATGCGAGCGGGGAATATGTACGTATTTCGCGTACGCATGGAGACATTTTCTCACGCTGGGGCGCGATAAGATACCATGGTAGCGAGATTGATACCAAGGTTACATAACCATCGTTCGAAGCGTTTACGGGTTTTGAGCACAAAATGACTCGTGAACGATCGGCGCTCATTATCGAGGGAGTTGTCATGAAAGAGATCGCTATTACCGACATTGCAGGAGTACGGTTCGGTCACGCGACCGATGAGATCGGCGGGACCGGATGTACGGTCGTGCTGACCGAGCAAGGTGCACCGACCGGAGCCGATATTCGCGGTGGTGGACCGGCAAGTCGTGAGACCGAGCTGCTCTCCCCTGTTTCCTCAGCTGAAGGGATCCATGCGTTGCTGCTCAGCGGTGGGAGCGCGTTCGGGCTTGACGCGGCCGGCGGAGTGATGCGTTTCTTGGAAGATAAGGGTATCGGGGTCGACGTAGGCATCGCGCACGTACCGCTTGTCGTGGCGAGCGATATCTTCGATCTGGACTACCGATCGGCAGACGCGCGCCCCGACGTGGATATGGCACAATCTGCCTGCCTGGATGCTGCAGCACGGGGGGCAGAGGGCGCTGAACTGCCTCAGGGTAGTGTCGGTGTCGGTACCGGTGCGACCGTTGGCAAAGCACAAGGTCCCGCTCACGCAATGAAATCCGGCTTCGGACACTTCGCGGTACAGATCGGTCCCGTGCAGATGGGAGCGCTTGTGGTCTGCAATGCGATCGGCGATGTGTTCGATATCGAGACCGGCGAGCAACTGGCAGGTATGAGAGATGACAGCGGCGCGTTCGTCTCGAGTGAGCATTACCTCTACGATATGATCGCCGGCAAGGTCGCTGCGCCGAGCGCGCATACTAATACAACGCTCTGTGTGGTGGTGACGAACGTCGCGTTCGACAAGACCAAGATGACCAAGATCGCCTCGATGGCGCAGAACGGTCTGGCGCGTACCATCCGTCCGGTACATACCAGCTTCGATGGGGACGCGGTCTTCGCAATGAGTGTGGGACAGATCCAGCTACCGGCACTGGCGATCGATGCGCTTGGCACCTTGGCCGCCTATGTGGTCGGCAAGGCGATCAACAACGCGGTACGCTTGGCATAGAAGATCGGTAGTGACCCATCTACATCAGGTTCGCGCGCTGAAGAGCGGTACGAATCGCCGTCCCGCTTATCGTCGCGATGATCGCCTCAGCGACCCCATTGATCCCGACAAATGATGCAAAGAACGCGAGGAGCGTCGCCCCTCCTTGCAGCTCTCGGACGAACTCGGTCCTCCCGAAGAGGATAAGGAAAAAGCCCACAAAAAGCACGGTGTTCAGCAGCGCCGAGAAGAAGAACGCGATACCTAGTGCGAAAGTGTTGTGCGACCCTTCGACTCTCGATCGAGTGAGCACCCGATAGACAAGCGCCACCAAGACCCCCATCGCAATGCGCGGTACCATCGTGAGGATGAACGTGGAGATCGGGCTGATGCCGAACAAGGTCGTGCCAAAGGGGCTGATGCCGAAACACTGGGCGAAACTAGTCAGTCCGAAGACCGCACCGAGCAGACCCCCGGCGGTCGGTCCCATCCGTATCGCACCGATCGCGACCGGGATCATCAACAACGTCGCTTCGATGATGCCGATACGCGCATATCCTAACGGCGTGAACGCCATAAGTATGATGATCGCGCTGAGCAGTGCGAACAACGCGATCATCGAGGTACGTGATCTAAACTCAACGCTCACTAAAACGTCGCTTCGTAAAGTCCGTGAAGATTACAATACGCGTAGACCTTCGATGGTTTCGGTTTTTGGCACATCACCGGGATCTCAGGAGCTTTTCCCACGTCCAGTTTGTACAGACACTTGCTCGCACAACACTCGACGAAGACCCACTCGATATGATGAGCCTCTTCCATCGGATGTGGAAGCTCGCCCACCTTGACCGAATCCGGATCTCCTTCTACGAACACCGGTACGTGCTTCTCGACCGCACCATCACCGGTGTTTGCGACCAGATTGACCATATCCTGGCCGCAGCAAACCAGCGTCCCCTTACCTTCATCGATCAGGTAGACCAAATTGCCGCAGATCTCACAGCGATAGAACAGTGACTTCGGATCCATAGCATCCCCCTTAGGAATAGATATCCACTACAAAATAATAATAGCGCAGGTTGATGGCGCGTAGGTATAATGAGAGCAGAGTATTCGAGGAGGTACTATGAAAAGGCTTTTAGCCATTTTAGGTTTGGCATTGGTGTTCATCGCATTGATCATCGGAGCATACCTCGGCTATGTCTATCTGAGTTACCATCGCATCGAGGACAATCAAACATGGGCACATGATATCGAGATCCCTGCTCCGGTACCGGTCAAAAAGGAGCTGACCGCCGTCACCTACAACATCGGATTCGGCGCGTACGTCCCTGATTATTCGTTCTTCATGGATGGGGGGACCGAATCGCGTGGTTTCAGTATGCAAGAGGTCACGAACGCGGTGAACGGTTCTATGGAGTTGGTAAAAAGCTTCAAACCAGATTTCGTAATGCTCCAAGAGGTCGATATCAAAGCCGATCGAAGCTATCGGGTCAATCAGCTCAACCAGGTCAAACGAAAGTTTCCCGAATTCTATACCTATGAGGCGATAAACTACGACTCGGCATATCTGTTCTATCCGCTCACCGACCCGATCGGGAAATCCCAGTCATCGATCGTGACCTCGTCACGTTTTCCTATCTCGACTTTCACGCGACGTAGCTTGCCGATGCCGAGCGATTACACGAAGTTTCTCGATCTTGATCGATGCTATAGCGTCAGCGAGATACCGACCAAGAACGGAAAGACGCTCTATCTGTACAACGTGCACCTGATCGCTTACGGCGGTAACACCGATGTCGGTACCGCGCAGGTCCAAATGCTGCTCGACGATATGGAGCAGCGCGTCAAAGCCGGCGATTACGTGATATGCGGAGGAGATTTCAACCATGACCTACTCGACTCGTTCGCGCGTTTTAACGGCGAGGGTCTCGAGCTTCCCGGATGGGCACATCCATTCCCGGTCGATCTGATCCCTGACGGCATCACCTTGCTCAACCAATACACGAACGTTGCCGACGACAAGAGCGACCTGATCCCCACCAGCCGGGACGCGAATAAACCCTATATCGGACCC
>WRDL01000115.1 GCA_009784095.1 Coriobacteriia bacterium
CAGTTATGCATCCTATAGCCCCTCAACCCCTCATTCGCATGTAAATGCGAAGATGTGGATAAACCCGATATGTCTGGTGTGTGGTTATCGTGTCTTAAGTGACGGGAGTATTGATGTTTCATCCTTAGATAAAGGAAGTGTTAAGCCTGATCCAATTGGAAGTGCTGCTATGGTTGTGGGATCCTATGCCGTATTGGCAGGAGCCTATTATGGTGGCATGGCACTCATGGCAAGTGGTCCAGCTGCTGCCGCAAATCCCAAAACTCAGGATACTTTAAGTAAAGTGGTAGATTGGCTGGGACCTGATGCGTTGAAAATAATAAACAAAAATGGGGATTTGATCTTCGTTTCTGCAGATAATCTTAGAAAGATACAATTTCATCTTAATAATTATTATCCTCATCATGCGCCACATATACAGATAGAAGAGTTTATTAATGGGGGCTGGGATAAAATCAGGATTTTTCTAGATTAGGATAGAGTAAAAAAGGATTCTGAAAGGATTAGTCTATGAGAATAATTGACGCAGATGCTAAGCAGGCTATGAAACATGTCATTCTCTACTTAACACCTCAAGAGGCAGGAGAGTTGCGTGATTTCACAGATGCACTTCTTCGAGATGATGCTTATCTTGCATACGGGGCGCATGATCATGTCTATGATGAACATTATGAGCACGAGATTACTCTGATAGTGCATGGCAAAGATTCAATAGATAAATCGCTTGACGATCAATTTCAAAAAATCATTTTGGAAGATGAATGAAACCCTGGTGACAAACAATTAATTTAGAGGGAGTGTATCGCGCTGAAAAAACGTTAGTGCTTCCTGTTGCCATATGCATACAATCGCAACGGCATTTGACAACAAGGAGGAATACAACATGCTTGGTCCCAACAGCAAGTACACACCAGATTTTGAGAATGCACCACAAAGCTCATAGTGAACCGCTCCGGGTAGTGTAGACGGTTTTACGTCTTATAAAATGATATGCGAGAAAGCAATCCTTTCCTCATCAAAAATCCAGTGCGACTTTAAATGCCTGGGAGGCGAAGGCCTTCTCGAAATCCTGTGGTAGAAAGATCTCGACGGGGGGAAGTGTGATCAGGCCCCGTTCAAGTAAGTCCAGCGCCGGCGCGAAGGGACCGCAGCGACTACCTCGTATGGTCAATTCACGCACCACTACCTCGCTCATGTCGATCTGCGCCTTGTCGGCATAGGTCGACTTCATGATCAAGAAGCCTTCCGAACGTGTCAATGCGATCGAAGAAGCCAAACTCTCCGGATTGCCCGTCGCGTCGATGACCACTTCATAGGTGTCGTGCTCACCATCCCAATCGATCTGGTCGACGAGAATGGTGCGCGCGAACGGAGCGAACATCTCCAGCTTATCGCGGTCTTTTCCATATACGGTAAGCGATGCGTGCGTCAGCGCGACCACTTGGGCGATCATATAGGCGAGACGACCGTCACCGACCAGAGCGACCGGCAGATCCACAACGAGCGGCGTCTGCTCGATGATACGGATCGCCGCTGCGAGCGGCTCGGTGAAAAGCGCGACCTCATCGACCATATCGTCGGGTATGGTATGCACCAGACGTGTCGGGAGTGTGATATAGTCGGCAAAACATCCGTCTTTGTCCACGATCCCCAGCGTCGTCCGACTCTCACAATGATGATCGCGACCGGTCGCACAATACAGACAGTCATCGGAAAAGCAGCTCAGGTTGATCTCACCCACGACGCGTTTGCCCTCAAGCTCGGTATCAGAGGATCTCATGACGGTCCCGACGAACTCATGACCCATCACACCGGCAAAACCGGGACTGTATCCACGCATGACCTCGCGATCGGTGTTGCAAAGAGCGGCAAGATCGACCTTGATCAAAGACTCATCGATGCCCGCCTCGGGGATCGCTCGATCGGTCTCAAATGATGCCTTTGTTCCATCAAAATAAATTGCACGCATGAGTACCTCCCCTCAGTCGTCTGATGCGCTTGACTCGATAGCAGAGATATCTCGGACCACCTCGTCGAGCAAGTACCCAAGTTTGCCGCTTGCCTGCGTTCCCACTTCTTCGACCTCCTCACCGGTCAGCAATCCCTCACCCAGACCGGCTGCAAGGTTGGTCACACAGCTGATACCTGCCACCCGTGCACCGAAATGGTGCAGGGCGATCGCTTCAGCAGCGGTACTCATACCGGCTACATCGGCACCCAGGATCCTATAGGCACGCACTTCGGCGGGTGTCTCGAAAGCCGGACCGGGAACCTGCAGGTAGACACCCTCTTTCAGATCGATGCCCAGATCGCGGGCCGCGTTACGGATGATCCTTTGGAGCTCAGTGTCATAGACATGGGTCATATCGGGAAAACGCACTCCCCAGTGACCGATGTTGGGACCACGCAAAGGAGAGAGGACAAATGAGGCGATATGGTCGGTGATCAGCATAAGGTCACCGGGACGCATTCCATCTTGAATGCCTCCGCAGGCGTTGGTCAGAATGAACACTTCGACTCCCAGGTTCGCCAGCAACCTCATCGGAAGTACGACATCGCTGATCTCGTATCCCTCATAGTAATGCACGCGTCCCTGCATGACGACGATCTCGGTGTCAGCGAACTTCCCCAAGATAAAACGTCCCTCATGACCGGGAGCGCTGGAGACGGGGAAATGCTCGATATCGGCATAGGGAATTATGACCGAGGCGTCGATCGCTTCAGCCAGGGGACCCAGACCGCTACCCAGCACCAGAGCAACTTTCGGCAGAGGCCTATCGGCTCCTATGAGCGTTTTGAACTGCGCGGTGACCGACTCGAGTTTGACCAATGGATCCATGCCGTTTCCTTTCGCGAGTGTTGCGAACGCATCTTTCCCCAACAGTATCGTATATCAACTCCTCAAAAAGAAAAAATGTCTCCTCTCCATGGGTTGGGAGACAGCGTGCGACCCCCATTCGGAAATCTTCATCTTAGTGTATATATTTGGGAATGTAGTGCATAAATAATCGCTCGACTATAAGCATTTCCTGTTCAACGGTTGTGCATTTATCGTGCAACAATGGCGTAACAATACACAGTCTTTACTATAGGGGGGTTGAAAAAGCTTTAGTTTAGTACCCAAAGAAGGTATTATTAAGGTGCTGTGTCGATTGAGAGGGAGTAACCGACATGAACAGGCAAAACACCATCTTCTTCCGCTTAGCGGTCCTAGCGATCATCTTTGTTGTAAGCCTCAGTATCGTCAGTATGGTCGGCGCGATCGACCCCACCTTGGACGGTCTGATAATCCATAGCAGTCCGGACAGTTCTGCGCATGGCTCAGGAGCGCTCAATATCGTACCTCCCGGACCACCTCCAGCAGATAGTTTACTGCCGGGACAGATCCTTGTCGAGAAGTCGGTCGTGCATAATACGGTCACTCCGGGCGGGGCCTCAGATGGTACGGTCACCGTCACTCTTTCAGTTTGGGGAGCGACGTTTCCCAATGACATGAGCTCGGCCAATCTTCCGCTCAAGCAAATGAGCGATGGCGCCTTTGTCACGATCACCGACAATATCGGACGGCTCGGCCTCGAAGGATCATTACCCGCAGCGCCTACCGGTACCACTCTGGCAGATAATGGCAGCGGGGTGATCACCTGGAACATCACCGACCAAAACGTGATCTTGAACGCACCGCTGACTGTCTCGTACACACTCACCGTTGCGACGAATGGACCTTCTTTCGAGTGGGATTCGTGGTATCTGACCGGAACTGCAGACGCAAAGTTCGACCCGGTCGTCGGCAATCCGTATTACTACACCACATCGGAGACGACCTTCGATTCATTCACGTTGGCGATGAGCTGGAACGGTGGAAACGGTCTTA
>WRDL01000116.1 GCA_009784095.1 Coriobacteriia bacterium
GTAGCCCATCATCGTCTTGCCCCACCGACTGTTCATGATGGGGAAAGCCCATAGACGGCGTGCAATATCGCGACGCAGGTGCTCGACACCGGCACTATAGGCAGCAAGGGTATCGTCGCCCAGGTCGGCGGCGATCGCACGACCTGCGGCACGTCCGCTGTCGAGCGCCCAGCTGATACCTTCGCCAGAGGTCGGAGAGATGTAGCCACCGGCTTCGCCGGTCAGAAGTACCCGCCCCTTGCCGGGGCAGATATCATCGATATGCTCATGCTTGAGAGCCGCCCATGCCTCACGCTTGATCGACTCGCCGATCGGGAGGCGCTCGCGCAGAATATCGAGCGCGCGATCCTGCAGATCATGCGCCTTTTTGGTGCCGGGATAATAGATCAGACCGACCAGTACCCGCTCGGATTTCGGGATCACGTATCCGACCCCGAGTTCGGGAATCGCGTCGAACCAGAAGCAGTCGAACGCCGGCGCAATCGGCCCTTCCAGTATGCAAAAGTCCTGCAAGGTGACATATTTGGCGAACGCGCCCAGCCCTAAACTTTTTCGCACGCTACTACGCGTTCCATCGGCGCCGACCAGAAAGTCGCAGAGGACGCTGAACTGCTCGCCATCCTTTTTCACGATGACCTCAAGGCGCCCGTCAGCATGCTCGGTATGCGAAAGGTAACGTGTCGCATCCATCACGGTGACGTTGTCAGGCAACTGCTCGAGGAGCCACTCGTCGAACGGTGCGCGATCCACATTGAGGAACTCGAGATCGGTATTGCGGATCCGACCGGTATCCCAATCGTTGTAGCGGAAGAAGACGCTCGATGGTTCGAGCAACATCCACTCGGGCACCGGCGCGATATCTTTAAGGATCTCTTGGGAGAGCGGATGGATCATACCGCCGCAGCTTTTGTCGCGCGGCAAGGTGAACGAGTCGATCATCAGAACGTCACCCGCATCCGCCGCATAGTATGCCGCCGCGAACCCCGAAGGGCCTGAACCGACGACGAGCGTTCTCACCTCTAGTGCCTCTTTTGTCATGAGAGTCATTATAGCGTAGAGTTCCAGCTCGACCGACGGGTGGGACCATGACCGAACATCAACTCTTCAAGGACTCTTTTGGGCCTCTCACGACAAATAGTAATCGGCGCGATGTTTGAGTGTATGATACAGAATAGGAGGTACTATCATGCCCATCTTGAAAGCGTATGTCTTTCCACACCCGCCTCTGGCGGTACCTGCCGTCGGGGGAGGCGAAGAGCGCAAGATCGCAACCACGCTCGCGTCTTTCGATCGGGCCGCGCGTGAGATCGCCGACCTGGCCCCCGATACCATCATCTTCATCACACCGCATGGCACCATGTATCAGGACTACTTCCATATCTCGCCCGGGATCGGCGCGGTCGGTGACTTCTCGCGCTTTAACGCGCCTCAGATCGACTTCGAGGTCGACTACGATACCGTATTGGCAGACCGCATCGTTATGGACTGCGAGCTCGATGAGATTCCGGCGGGATTTCTCGAAGATGCCGATACCTCGCTCGACCACGGGGTCATGGTCCCGATGTGGTTCATCAATCAACACTACCGTGACTATCGGATCATCCGCATCTCGCAGGCGGGGCTCAGTCCGGTCGATCATTATCGCTTCGGGCAGGCGATCGCGCACGCGATCGGCAAGCTCGACCGCTCGGTGGTGCTGGTGGCAAGTGGCGATCTTTCGCATAAACTGCCCGGAAGCCACTATGGCTCAGACCCGGCTGGTGAGAAGTTCGACGCCACCATCACCGATATCCTCGAATCGGGTGACTTCTGCTCGCTTCTCCAGGTGAGCGACGACCTGCGTCGCGATGCGGCCGAGTGCGGGTTCAACTCCATCATGCTGCTTGCCGGTGTGTTCGATGGGCTGATCGTCGATTCCAGCCTCTACTCGTATGAAGGTCCCTTCGGGGTCGGCTACGCGATCGCCGCGATCACTCCGGGTGCGCCTGACGAGGAGCGCAAGTGCCTCAATCTCTCGGTCACCCCAGTTGGCAAAGGTACCGGTGAGGATATCCGGATCGAAGACGCCTATCAATCGTTGGCACGGCGTTCGCTGGAATATACCGTCACCTATGGCAAGACGTTACCGATACCGGAAAGGATCGATGCCGAGCTACTGGTCAACAAGGCCGGAGTATTCGTCTCTCTCCACAAGAAGGGAGAACTGCGCGGATGTATCGGCACGATCGGACCGACCACCGACAACGTCGCTTCCGAGATCATCCAAAATGCGGTTTCTGCCGGTCTCTCCGATACCCGATTCTCACCGGTCACCGCCGCAGAATTGGGCGATCTGACCTATAAAGTCGATGTTCTTTCCGAGCCCGAACTGATCGATGGACCGGAAGATCTCGATGTCAAACGCTACGGAGTCATCGTATCGAATCGCTGGCGACGTGGGTTGCTTCTACCGAATCTGGAAGGAGTGGACACCGTCGAAGAGCAGATCGAGATCGCCCGTCAGAAGGCGGGTATTCCCGATGATGCGCCCGTCGCGCTCGAGCGCTTCGAAGTGATCCGCCATGAATGAGGCGCGTTATTGGCACGCTTTAGGGGACGGGAAGGTCCTCTGCGAACTGTGTCCTCATCATTGCACGATCGCGTCAGGCAAAGCAGGTATCTGCGGGGTACGAAAGAACATCGAGGGCACGCTGAGTGCGGTGGGCTACGGGGCCGTCTCCTCTCTCGCACTCGACCCGATCGAGAAAAAGCCGCTCTATCGCTTCTATCCCGGTTCCACGATCGTCTCGCTCGGTGGATTCGGCTGTAATCTACGCTGTCCTTTCTGCCAGAATTGTGAGATATCCCATGAGTATGATCACGACCTGAACGATGTCCGAACGCTAAGCCCTGATGAGGTCGTGGCGTTGGCGAAGCAGACCGTCGCCAACGATAATATCGGTGTCGCCTATACCTACAACGAACCGCTGGTCGGCTACGAGTTTGTCTCCGATTGTGCGCGCCTTGTCCACCAAGCAGGGTTGAAGAATGTGCTCGTCACCAATGGTTATATCGATCATGATCCGCTCGTAGAATTGCTCCCGGTAATAGATGCGATGAATATCGATCTGAAGGGGTTTTCCGAAAGGTTCTATAGAAAGCTCGGAGGAAGCCTCGCTCCGGTCAAAGAGGCGATCGAGTTGGCGTATACCACATGCCATCTGGAAGTCACGACGCTGGTCATACCCGACGAGAACGACTCTGCAGAAGAGATGGAGGCGCTCTCCTCGTGGCTTGGTGCGCTCGATCCTTCGATCCCGCTGCATCTGTCGCGTTTCTTCCCACGCTACCGGTACGCGGACAGAGAACCGACACCGTTGGGAACGCTGAGTGATCTGCGCAAGATCGCGCAAGAGCATCTGCAGTATGTCTCGGTGGGCAACGTGTAGTTCAGCCACGCGTCTCGGTGGGCAACGTGTAGTTCAGCCACAGCGTCTCGGTGGGCAACGTGTAGCTTAACCACGCGTCTTGGTGGGCAACGTGTAGTTCAGCCACAGCGCCGTCGCCCTTGAGTTGATCCATCATTCCGTACTATAATTACGAATCGCCCCATTGGGGGAGCCCACAAGTGAGAGGACGGCACATGGCCGCGTGCTGGAGAACGAGGAACTGCGAGATGGATATGCAGACGCACTGCAATCACGCCGTGACCGACTGGGATATGTGTCCGGCGCGCTGCTCGTTCGCGATCTGTGATCGCCCTACCTACGAACTCACGACCGATGCCGCTCTCATATTCGCTCCTGATATCGATCGCGACCAAGCGCTCAAGCAAGGGTGTCTGTGGTGTAAATTCTTTCTCGAGA
>WRDL01000117.1 GCA_009784095.1 Coriobacteriia bacterium
CAATCTCGATGACAAACGGTTTGCGAGCAGACCGGATCTGATCATCGTCGACGGAGGAAAACCGCAATTGAATGCGGCGCGCCAGGTCTTGGAAGAACTCGATCTCGACATCGATGTTGTGGGGCTCGCCAAGCGCGAGGAAGAGCTCTTCGTGGTGTGGCAAGATCGACCGGTCTTACTGCCGGTCGGCTCACCTTCGCTGTATCTGGTAAAAAGGATCCGCGACGAAGCGCATCGTTTCGCTATTGAGTATCATCGTCTACTGCGATCAAAAGCGATGACCGCATCGATCCTTGATGAGATCATCGGGATCGGCCCGAAAAAGAGAAAAGAGCTGGTCAAGCACTTCGGATCGTTCAAGAGACTTAAGGCTGCGTCGGTCGATGAGATCGCTCAAGCAAAGGGTATTACCGACACGCTCGCCTCAGACGTGTACAATTTGTTGCATATGGATCAGAGCTGAAAACGCGCGGAAGAACCATGACGAAGAAGAAGAGTAAAAAGAAACGAGAGGCACAAGAGCGCGAAGCGCGCGCGTTGCGTAACACCGTTAACCGACTGGTCAACGCCGAGATCGCCAATCAGAACAAGGCGATCTATGCCTCGATCGAGCAGATCGAAATGATCAAGAAGCTCGATGCTCAGCAAGGGCTCGACACACTCCCACCTGCTCTCGCCGAATTTGCGAGGCTGCGGCTTGCTAATCCCGGACTCTCGTTGAAAGAACTCGGTGAGATCGCCGATCCGCCACTGTCCAAATCGGCGATCAACCATCGCATGCGTCGAATCCAAGCGCTGCTATAAAGAGAGACTCATTTGATTTGAGCGCTTTGGGCGCGTGCAAAGCACCGATGGGAATTATGAAAAACAAGGAGCGCTGAGCAAGAGGAGAGGAGCAAGAAATGAAACGAGCTTGCCTCTACCTCACCCTATTCATCGTGGCTTTCACCATCTCAGGATGTGATGTGCTATTAAACCGGGCCGATACGGCCTACATTGGTAAATGGGAAGCGATCGAAGTCGCAATTTCGGCTTCAACGTATCTGGCTTCAGAGAGTTATCTTGAGATACGCGAGGGTGGAGATGCGTTTTTCGTCCTCAACAATACCGAGACGAACGCAGCATGGACACTTGAAGGAAACGATCTGAAGCTCACGGTATTTGCCACCGAGCGCGGCTTTGATGAAGACCTTGAGTTCGAGGGCATCTATTATCCCGACGAGATGGTCATCTATTCTCTCTACAACGATCGCATCGATATCATATTTGCACCTCAAGGAGGCACCGAAACGATCGTGGGAAGGTGGGATGCGATCGCCGTCCAGTCCTATATGGGTGACCTGGACCTTAAAGAGCATTCGATCGAACTCCTCGGTCAGGGTAAGGCGATCCTTACTGCCGACGGTATCGCATATGATGCGACCTGGAGTAAAGACGGATCGAACATACAGGTGACCGCGACCGATGATTATTATTTCGACAAGGACGATCCCGTCATAGATGGAGTGTTTCTCGATGAGAACATGCTGGTGCTCCAAGACCCATTCGAGACGTTCTTTCGCATCACGTATCGAAAAATACGCTCTACCGACTGATAAAACCTCCATTCTCAAAATGAGAAGCCACTGATTTGGGGTACACTTTATTCGTGTAGTAAAAGTTTGCGGACGTAGCGTCCGCTCCATAGAGGAAAGGGGTACTTTTCATGGCAATCAAGACAGGAATCAATGGATTTGGACGCATCGGGCGTCTGGTATTTCGCGCGATGAACGATGATCCGGACTTCGATGTTGTCGCGATCAATGATCTGACCGACGCGAAGACACTCGCTCACCTGCTCAAGTACGATTCAGTACACGGCAAGTTCGATGGGGAGGTCGTAGCCGACGGAGATGCGATCGTCGTCGATGGCAAGCGTATTGCCATTACCGCTGAGCGCGATCCGGCCGACCTGAAGTGGGGAGACCATGATGTCGACTTGGTCGTCGAATCGACCGGATTCTTCACCGATGCCGATAAGGCACGCGCCCACATCGACAAAGGTGGTGCTAAGCGTGTTATCATCTCGGCACCCGCGACCAACGAGGATGCAACTATCGTCATGGGTGTGAACGAGGATGATCTCGACCCCGAGAAGCATTTCGTGATCTCGAATGCCTCCTGCACGACGAACTGTCTTGCGCCGGTATCCAAAGTACTCAACGACAAATTTGGTCTGAAGCGTGGATTGATGAATACCATCCACAGCTATACCAACGACCAGAATATCCTCGATCTTCCGCACAAGGATCTCCGTCGCGCACGCGCCGCAGGTCTGTCGATCATCCCGACTTCGACCGGTGCCGCAAAAGCGATCGGTAAGGTCATGCCTGATGTCAAGGGCAAGCTCGACGGTATGTCGATGCGCGTTCCGACGCCGAACGGTTCGGTCGTCGACCTGGTCGCCGAGCTTGAGAATCCTGCGACGGTCGAAGAGATCAACGCAGCGATTAAAGAAGCGGCCGAAGGACCGATGGCGGGATACCTGGAGTACTGTGAGGATCCGATCGTCTCGACCGATGTGATCGGCAATCCTGCCTCATCGGTGTTCGATTCACTGCAGACGATGTCCATGGATGACGGACGCTTCGTCAAAGTGGTGAGTTGGTATGACAATGAGTGGGGTTACAGTAATCGCGTGCTCGACCTCGCTAAACTCCTGTTCGCGTAAAGGTTGATCTCATATGTTTGCAAAAAAATCCGTCAAGGATGCCGATGTCGCAGGCAAACGGGTTCTTGTCCGCGTTGATTTCAACGTACCGTTGGAGGGCAAGACCGTCACCGATGACACCAGGATCCGTGCAGCGCTTCCCACGATCCGCTATCTGGTCGATCATGGTGGTCGCGTCATATTGATAAGCCATCTCGGTCGTCCACAAGGGGGAGGATTCGAACCTGAATTCTCACTTGCTCCGGTGCAGCGCTCGCTCGAGCGTCTTATCGGACGCGATGTGACGTTGCTCGAGGGTAATATCGAGCACGAGTTGGAGGTCCGTGAAGCGATCGACGCGATGAATGACGGTGACATCGTCATGCTCGAGAATATCCGCTTCTACCCCCAAGAGAAGAACAACGACCTGGAGTTCGCACGAAAGCTCGCGTCTTTAGGAGACCTGTATGTGAACGACGCGTTCGGCGCGGCACACCGCGCCCACGCTTCAACCGCCGGTGTCGCCGAGTTCATACCTGCCTACGCTGGGCTGCTTCTGGCGCGCGAGGTCGATACGCTCGCTGCGATGCTGCGAGATGCTCCGACCCCGTTCGTCGCTATTCTTGGCGGATCGAAGGTCTCAGACAAGTTCGGTGTGATCGAGCGAATGATCGATATCGTCGACACGTTACTGATCGGTGGCGGTATGGCGTTCACCTTTCTCGCAGCCCAAGGTCATGGTATCGGCAAGTCGCTTGTCGAGACCGATTGGATAGAGTCGGCCAAGCAGATGCTGCAAAAAGCGGAAGATAAGGACTGCCAGCTGATATTACCGGTCGATATCGTCGTCGCTGACGCGTTCGCCGATGATGCCAATACCCGTATCGTCGGGATAGACGAGATACCTGACGACATGATGGGACTCGATATCGGTCCGGCCACCGCCGAACTGTTCAAAGGTGAGATCGCGCTCGCCAAGACGGTCTATTGGAACGGTCCGATGGGGGTGTTCGAGATGCGTGCATTCGAGACCGGTACCAAGGCGGTCGCCGAAGCGGTCGCACGCAATTCGACCGCGACCTCGGTCATCGGAGGCGGTGACAGTGTGGCCGCGTTGAAGAAATTCGGGCTCGAAAA
>WRDL01000118.1 GCA_009784095.1 Coriobacteriia bacterium
ATTCTGGAAGCGCTCATGGCGTGCTCGTTCTCCTGAGAACTTCGTTGACGAGCTTGCAATGCTCAAGAGGGAATATGATGTCGGAGTTGTTATGCTCTCGGACGAGACACCGACCATCGATAGGGAGCGCTGGGAAAAGATCCTCGACCTGCTCATCGAACGTGACGTCGGCATGTATATATTGATGGAGACCCGCGTCGATGACGTGCTCCGCGATTCTGACATCATCGATAAATATGCCCGAGCCGGTGTTCATCACGTCTACGTCGGAGTGGAACGCACCGATCAGGCGACCCTCGATATGTTCAAAAAGGATACCAGTCTCGATCAGGGCAAGCAGGCCCTCGAGCTTCTCAATGGTGCGGATATCATCACCGAGACCTCATTCATTCTCGGTCTACCCGATGACACCGCCGAAATAATCGACGAGACTTTCAAGCAGGCACAATACTACAACCCCGATCTCGGCTTCTTCTTGACTATCGCTCCATGGCCATACGCGGATAACTACCACGATCTCGAGCCCTATGTGGTCTCACACGACTATGAGGACTACAATCTGGTGGCGCCGGTCATCAAGCCGAAGGCGATGGAGACCGATGAGCTCATGGAAAAGGTCATCGACTGCTATAAGAATTTCTATATGGGCAAACTGAAAGACGTGCCCAACATGACCCCGTTCAAACAACGCTACTATATGATCACCATGAAACTGTTGATGGAGAACTCATATCTCACGAAGTACATGGGCGGAATGGGCGAGATGCCTGATAGTGTCAATGAGATGCTTGCGGACTATATAAATGCCGATGAGATCAAAGCGGTCGAGGCGATCTATTCCGAGAGCCCCGCAACCTAAACGATTGCTTTACGATGCACCGCTACCGAGCAATATCAGGATCGAGTCGATCGGACATTGATGCGCCGTCTCCAGATCGTCAATAGCTTCTTTCATGATATGAGCACCGGGACCTGGGCTGCATGTGTGCTCGTGATCGTGCTCTTGAACCTGCGCAGGCTTGACGCGACCGGTGAGGTAGCTATCGCGCTACTCGAAGCCCAGTGGGCGGTCTTCTGGCTCATGCTCATAGCGCTTGTGGTACTTGCGCTGACCGGAGGACTCTACCTTCGCTATAGCAAAGATAAGGCGGCGACACCAAAAGATTTAGCGGTCAGGAGAAGGCTTCTGATCCAAAAACACATTATCCTGTTGACGATCTATGGGATCGGCACGGTGTGGATGTGGCTCCTACTACGATCCTAGTTCGACCCCGCGTGGTCGCCTTTACTCAGGCATTCCCTCGATCGTGCGACCGACGATGACCCAGTTCCCCCCCTGCTTCTCAAAAAGCCAGGTCTGAGTACTGGTCTGCCCACTTTGATAGATGATTACCGAGGTGACTTCAGCGGTCGTTTGATCAGCATCGACCGCGCTGCCCTCCGAGCTGACCGATCCGATCGGGTCTCGTTCAGTCTTGAGCTGGAGCTGATCAGCGGTCAGACCGGAACGGATCGATAAGGGGAGTCGACCAAGCGCGCTTTGCCATCGCTGGCTCATGAGGTCTGCATAATAATCGTTGATCCAGTCATGGGGAATTATGTCTTGTGGAAGAACGGTCTCACCGACCGGTGTGCCGTTGTCAAGAAGCGGAACAGAATCAGTGCCACCATTGCCGGCACCACCGCCCTCTGACCCGCCCCCGGTACCGGGGATCGGATTTCCATCTTCATCATATTGGATCCCTTGATCGGTGGTATCGACCCTACCGGTCCCGCTACCGCTTCGACCCTCTCGCGATATGATCGTATTGAGAAAAGAGCCTTCACTTCGAAAAGAACCGATAAGCCCAATCAGAGTAAGCACCAAAAGCACCGCGATCGCAATGAGGAAGAATAGCCGCTTTCGATCCTCACTCATACCAACTTTCCTCGTGCTGTTTCGAGGGGGGAGATAATCGATATCGTTTGACATGGTAGTCCTTCCTATTTGATAGCTTCTGCGCGCATCACCATGCGACCTGAATTATCGAAGAGTGTAAGGATATTCGCGTCATCGCTCAAGAGGAATCTGTCCGCTTCGACCAGTACGGTTCCCATAGAATAGTCGATCATGAGAAGCTGTAACTCCTCATCATCGACATCAACGACTTCGCGGGGACCTAACGAGATATCGATAGAGGCTCCATCGGTCTGCCACTGACCATCGAGTTCATTCAGCGTCGTCTTTCCGCTCACCGTACCATCAGCGTTCAGGTCGAACACTAAGTCGAAACCACTATCCACCTCGCGAGCGAGATCGGACCCCGTCGATAGATCGAGCATCTCAACTACCTGCCAAGAGGATCCCGAAAGTGAGGGGCGATCGGTCGCGATCGTCACACCATCAGATTGAGTACATGCGCTGAGGTTTATCGTGATCAGTACCGTGCATGCGACAAGTAAAAAAAGCAGTATCCGGGGTTTGTTGTACGGGCCAAAGAACATGCGTCCGAGTATAGCATACCGACCGATCTCTCCTCCTGTTGCGCAAACGCCGACAATGGTGTTTAATAAAAAACGGTACTGTATGCTTTCCGTGTTTATCTAATTGGATAGGCGGGAGGTATTTGTATGAACCAAGATCTTGTAGGGAGAAGCACACATTCAGCAATTCGTGAATCTGCTCCCACGAATACCACCCACACAATTATCGATATTCTCTAGATAACTTCCTATATCTAGCGATATGAATTGAGAAAAGGTAAGGAGGATAGTATGAAGTTTGGTAAAGGAGAACTGAGCCGTCTTACACTTCTTTTCGCGGTAGCGCTTATCGTCTGTCTAGTGTTCGCGTCTACCGCTTTCGGTGTAGTCGGTTTTGGAAATCCTGTTCCAGCTGAAGGTGCGGTCGTCACAGCACCTGTCAATGTCTCCATCAAGGCAGCCGATGCTTCAAGTGAGCTGAAAGCTACTCTTTGTAATATCGTCATTAAGGATGCAGGCGGGAATATAGTCGTTGGACTTCCTGCTGTAGCTTTGGTAGACGGTGTTCTAAAGATCGATGGAGCTAGCCTTGCAGCTGGCTCATATACCGCATGTGCTTCCGCGGTCGACGCAAAGCTCAAGACATATTCCAAGGTCTGGGCGTTCAGCGTTGACTCAGGCGGTGGCTCTGAAGACCCGTGCGTTCTTGTAGCGGGTTTTCCGGTTGGTAAAACCTATGGTACGAGTGCAGACATCGGCGCGACCTTCACGGGTTCCGCTCCGACCGTCGCGTCTGTCACGGTCAACGGCGTTGTCTACGACAGCCCAACGATAGCCGGTGACAAGATCTTTGTACCGGACGGTGTTGTTGTATTCTCGAACATCAAGTACAACGTCGTTGTTGAAGCAGATGGCGATAGCCTAAGCTTTAGCTTCAGCGTCAGAGGCGAGTTTGAGGGTCCCGATTGCTTTGCGTGCCACGAGACGATCATGACCTATCATGAATTCAGCTCGTGTGATCCCTGCCACGGCGAGGATTCGCCATTTGGTGGCGGTTTCTCTGACTCATTCGGAAGCCCTCATGGCGATGCCACGGGATCTTGCATCAACTCAGATTGCCATGCAGGCATCTTAGATCCTTCATTGAATAATGAGCTTCTCACGACCTGCGATGGTTGCCACACTGGCGTCGTCAATGAGGTGCATCATGCACGCGCGATCGAGAATCCAAGTTGTATCGGTTGCCATGCTTATGGCACACCTGAGGGAAGTAAAACCTGTAAGAGTTGTCATGTTGAGTC
>WRDL01000119.1 GCA_009784095.1 Coriobacteriia bacterium
CCGGCAGGCACCGACGAGTTCGAGCCTGTCTTTACCATCACGGTCACCATCAACGCCAGCGCGGCCGGTGAGACCATCACCAATACCGCATCTGCGACAGAAGGTGACGATGAGGACGGGAGCCAGGATGTCGTGGCCGACAAACTCTACTCCATCACCTATCAGTCAGGAACGATCGCGGTGGTCTACAATCTGCCGATCGGTGGAACGTTCTACGAAGGTGATACGGTAATTGTCGACAACGCGCCTGATCGAGTAGGCTACACGTTCACTGGTTACCTTATCAGCGTAGCTCCCGGTGGTGATAGCTCGAAGTGGGTCGAGAGATTCTATCAACCTAGCGACATTTGTACCATGCCTGAGACCGACCTGATCGCGGTCGCCCAGTGGGAGATCATCACCTATCCGGTCGATTTCGATTCCAACGGTGGAAGCAAAGTCCCCGGTCAGAAGATCAAATATGGGGAAAAGATCGTCAAGCCGAAAGACCCGACTCGTCCCGGATACACCTTCGATGGGTGGTATACCGAGGACGGCAAGCTCTACGATTTCGACTCACCGGTCACCGGACCGGTAAAGCTGATTGCACACTGGAAGGCTATTCCGCCGGTCGATCCAACCAAGCCACCTCAACCGACTAGCTCGAAAGGCTCACCCAAGACCGGAGATGTAGTGAATCTGAGCGCCATGATACTCGGACTCGCCGGTATCGCCGTGACGGTTTTTGGAGCACGACGCAAGAAAGACGAAGAGCTATAATGCCTTTGTGCGGGAATAGGTCTTTGATCCAAGACAGGAGACAGTATGGATAAGAAGCTTTGGTATATTGTGATTGCAGCATTACTCGTCCTCGCTCTTGCGATCGGTGCGATATGGTTCTTTGGTGGAAGAGATGATGTCGAGGAGCATATCGATGCACCTGCCATCGAGCAAACTGAACAGACGCAATCGACGACTATCGAGTCTAACCCGGTCGAGACCTATGTCGAGGAGGAGGAAGCTCCAGTAGAGTGATAGTTCCTGCTCAATAACAGAACGAACGAGTTAAGCCCCGCCCCGCATCTTACAGTGAGCGGGGCTTTTCTCTCAAGCATTAGCCACACACCCCATTTGAGTAGGGGTTCACTTAATTAGATTAGTACTGCTAGATAAACTTGCTACAAAGAACTTGACAAAAGCTCCCGGTCTATCACGGTGTCGAGGAGCATACGCTCCAGATCGGTATCGGGCATATGCCTCAGACCGCGCTGCCGGTCGGAGGAGCCGGCACACACAGTGTACTCGTCGGTCATCGCGGATTGCCCGCATCGCTTCTCTTTACCGACCTGGGCAGAGTCTCGGAAGGCGACCAGTTCCTCATCCACGTGCTCGACCATACCTTGGCCTACGAGGTCGACAGCATCCGGGTGGTGCTGCCCGAAGATATTGCCGTGCTTGCTCCTCAAGCAGGCGAGGATCTGATGACGCTTGCGACCTGCACTCCACTGGGGGTCAACTCACACCGCCTTTTGATCAGAGGACATCGCGTGCCGTATGCCACCCAAGAGATCGTATGGCCGGATGCGAACACCAAGCAGTTGCTCATTGCGATCGGTATCTGTCTGATCGCTGCAATACTTATTGCATTGCGCTGGTGGCAAAAGAAGCGAAAAGAAAAGCGCGATCAGGTGAGTGTGAAACCGGTATCTAGTGATCCTCTTGGTGGGCGGTGATGATCGGGTCCAAGATCTCGATGGTCGCGTTGGAGCGCAACTCGTCTAGGAATCTCTCGAACTCCTTATCGCGCTGAAGGTTGAGAAGAATAGTCTCGATCGTGAGCGAAATCTCCTCGTAGGATTGAATACCTTGCGCCTCATAGTATTCTCTGTTTTCCACAAAATAAGCCCGTGCGTCCTCATCGGTGATCGTTGAGACCGGTGTCAGCGCCTCCCTCACTTTTTTGGCCAACAACTCATGGCGGATCTGTGACTCGAACACCTCAAAAGTGGCACCGGCTTGCGTCAGTGACTCCTTGAAGGCATCTTCATCCGGATAGGCAGATTTGATACCCTCGACCTGTTCGGCGACCTCTTCGTCGGTGATCGCCACACCGATCTTTTCAGCACCTTGTGCTAGGAGGACACGATCGATCAGCTCGTTAAGGATCATCAAGCGCCCCCCTGCTTCAGTGATACTACCTTTTTCTGAGTCGAAGATGTCCGGTCTCTGAGCGAGCACTTTATCGATCTCAGCATCAAGCTGCGCCACCGTGATCACCTCATCATCGACCGTAGCGGCGGTCTTTTCGCTGAAAAAGAAGCGGTAACTCATAAAGATGGCAGCACCAACGAGTAACATAATGCCGATCGCCATGATGAGGCGAGGCTTTGATCCTTCGAATCTCTTATTCATGTCTCGGACTATAACATATTTGAGAACCTCGACCAACCTGACCAAGGATCGTTGTTTCGGGAGATCTCGCAGAAGAAAAGTGCCAATATCCACTTCTGAGCGAATAATATGCAGCAATCTTTGAGATAAACTCGGCAAACACCCCTATAATACTGCATAAAACGATGAAAAACCGTCCAATACTGCGTCCAACTGCTCGTCGAACGACAATTGTTATTGCTAGTCTGAACAGGGGTTATGCTAAAAAAACTTGATTCGATCATTCATACTTGCTATACTGATACCCGGTTCATTTTTTTTGTGTACAAAAACGCAAGTTCGGTGATGTTTTCGACGCAACGGGAAGGACGAAAGTCGTTGGAAAACGCCAACCGTGCAAATAATCATGATGGAGCACGTATGCTTAAGCTTATTGAGCTTAGTTTTTATACCACACTTTTCTACCGTCTATCTCGATCGGTACCATTTCCATCGCCTCAAGACGGACACCAATTCTTAAATAAAACTCAATATTGTATAAAACCTCTGGAAAGGTAACGAGTCTTATGTATCAAAGAAGAAACGTACTCATTCTCACATTGATCACCCTGGTGATTCTTCTGGGAATTGGATTTGGTAACTTCACCGGAGCTGCCGGGACCTGGGCTGAAGAAGACTTTACCGTCGCCGGAAACACCATCACGGGGTTTTCAGCGACCGGACTTGAAAAAGTCGCGACTGATAAAGAGCTTCTCATACCTGATATTACCGGTGTGACCGCGATAGGCAATAACGCATTTCAGGCTAATAGTTTAACGCTGCTCGAGCTGCCGGCGTCCATCGCCGATATCGGTGAGTACGCCTTTGCCGACAATCAACTTACCGGCATCACTCTGCCCGGGGTCGTTACGATCGGTGCCAACAGTTTTCGTGCGAATAGGCTCTCCGAGGTCACTCTGCCTTCCAGCGTGACATCCATAGCGACAGATGCGTTCGATCTCAACGGACGTGTAGTGGCGATCCATACCACCGCCACCGGTCTCGTCTCTTCGTTCAGTGTAAGCAATGGGTTCGTGGTCAATCCGGTAACGGTGACCGTCTATCTCACCAACGCTGATGACGACTCACCCATCGGCGACGGGATCAAGCTTCTCGGTACCAATTTCAACTCTGCCGAGTTATTTCCTGCAGGGACCAACGTAACGATCAACGCACCGTCAGTGGCGGGATGGACCGCACAGGCTCCCACCACTCAGACCATTAATAATGTCCAAGCCGGTGCTTCGGCTACCTTCGCCTACGAACACACCGCGTTCGCCCCCATCATCACCGTCAACGACAAGAGCTTC
>WRDL01000120.1 GCA_009784095.1 Coriobacteriia bacterium
CGAGAAGGATCTCGATCCCGAGCTCTCGGCGAAGTACGCCGCGATCTCATATGACAAAGCAAAACAGCTCGAGGCGCTGATCGAGGCGCTGTTCGATACCGCGCATCTGACGATGGATGATCTACAAATCAACAGGGAGCAACTCGATCTCGAACAGCTCCTGCTCCAGAAGCGCGAAGAGCTCTATCCGCAACTGCATGATGCTGAGATGACCGTACGTATGAAGATCGAGGCTCCGACCATAAACGCTGACGGTGCGCTCATGGCACGCGTGTTCGATAATCTCTTCAACAACGCCATCCGCTACACGCGAGAGGGTCGATCCATCGACATCATCGGGGTACCTATCCCGGATGGGGTGCGGATCACCTTGGCTACTCACGCCAATCCCATCCCTGCCGAGGATCTCGAGCGAGTTTTCGACAAACTCTATCGGCTCGACAAGTCACGGGGCTCCGGTGACCGGGGAACGGGGCTCGGCCTTCCCATCAGCCGCAAGATCATAGAGCTGCATGGTGGTCAGCTCACCGCGCGCCAGACCAGTGACGGTACCGCGTTCGACATCTACTTGCCGAACTGATCGCCCATCGCATAAGAAAAGAATAAGAAATACCACCCTATTCTGTTCAGGTCTCTTTGGTCTCATGGTTCTTGAGGCAAAGGAGGCTGTTGTGAAAAGAGTACCTGCGTTCATCATGATCCTGGCGCTGGTCGTTCTGGCGATCTATGTTATCAATTGGGACTATGCCCGAGTCGCAGCCGGTGGCCAGAACGCCATCGATTCATTGGTGGGCGATCCTGATTCAACACCACCGCTCTTTGAGTCTTCCGATGAGAAGAGCGACCTCACGCTCATAAATGATGATAATCCGCTTGCGCGGGGGTTCAAGCCGCAAGAATTGGTCAGTCTCTATGAGTTGGTGGAGCGACCTTTTGATCTTATTGAAGAGAGCATCTGCATGAAAGCGTCCGCAGCGCAAGCCATGCAGGAGATGTTTTGGGCAGCTCAAGCAGATGGCGAGTTTGGTTTCATCATTACCAGTGGGTATCGCTCATATGCCGAGCAGACTGTTCTCTTTACTACTAACCAGAATGGATATGTCGCCCGTCCCGGCGCGAGCGAGCACCAAAGTGGTCTCGCGTTTGATGTGGGTGTGTACTATAACGAGAACATCGAGCAGACCGCCCAATATCGTTGGCTCGTCGAACACTGTGGAGAGTTCGGCTTCATCCTGAGGTATCCACCAGACAAGGAAGCGATCACCGGGGTACCTTTCGAGCCGTGGCATTTTCGCTATGTCGGGGTTCCGTACGCACAAGAGATCATGGGAGCAGGGATCACTCTTGAGGAGTATCTGGGGCACTAAGGAACGGAGTGGCGTTTTCGGTATTTCGGAGTACTTCTCGGCGGCGTTGAGATAGCTCTTTTCTCCCCATTATTCTGCAATAAAAACACTCGATGTCATTTATTCAAATATCTACTATTATTTTTGATTGCTCCTCCCGTTTTGGAAGGCTTCCCACCGGATGTGCATTGTACAAATAATCAAAAACAGCTGCTGAATATGCACTCATTTAGAGCATGGAGTCCGATACAATGGTAATGCAGGGAACGCGGATCATGAGGAGTCGAGAGAGTTATCCCTCAGCACAGGAGGCATGCCGATGAACGTCTATATCATTTACGGACACCCCAACCACAACGGGCTGTGCTATGCCGCTCTTGAGATGGCGCGCAAAGGATTTGAGGATGCCGGTCATCAGGTGCGCATCACCGATCTGTATCAAGATCGTGATTTCGACCCCGTCCTACGCTATGAGGACCCACGCGAGCTGGGTGGCATGATAGAAGATGAGGATACCCGTGTCTATCGTGAGAACATCGCTTGGGCAAACAAGCTGGTCTTTATCTACCCTATCTGGTGGGCGAGCATGCCTGCGCTGCTTAAAGGCTTCATCGACCGGGTATTCTGCTCAGGATTTGCCTACAACTTCAAGGGAGTATTTCCCACCGGGCATTGGGGTGACAAGAGCGCGTGGATCATTGTGGTCCACGACACTCCCCGAATACTCTCGCAGCTCATCCAGCGCGATTACGGGCGCATCCTCCAGTACCAGATACTACGCAGCATGACCGGTATCAAGCACGTCCGTCGCACCGAGATGGCCTTTACCAAACGCAGTACCCTCGAGAAGCGCAAACGGTTCCTCGCAAAGGTCTACCGCATCGCGAATCAAGCGAGATAGTCTGACCTGCTGCTAGAAATCGGGTCTCGCCATGGTTCCCGTAGTGCCAAACGTTACCCGAGCTCTTTTCTCAACTTCACAAGAGCGATGATATCTGTAAGCTGCTTTTTTGATGTCACCTCAAATTGTACCGGAAAGAATTTCAGCTTCCCCAACTGCTGGGCATCAGCGATCATCTGAAGTGTCACTGCACTGACCGGTGCTTCCAGCACCGTTTCTCGATGTTTCATCGGAAAGTAGACAGTCACCCGAAACGCGTCTTCCCACACGCCCAGCCAGTAGGTGGTCGTCTCCTTCTTTCCGCCACGAGGACCTGTCCAGCGATAAAGACCCTTTGTAAGCCATGCGCTTCCATCAGGATAATAGCGCCATACGTTCTCGATTTCCAATGGCGCAAGGCTTTCGAGAAAGGAAACGTATGGGGGATAAGCTTTGCCAAGCGCATTATGCAGTACTTCATCGGTTGGTTCAATATCGGGATTTCGCAACAGCTGCTCGCTCATAATCTCCCTCTCGGTTTTATCGTTTGCAGGGAGTGTTAGGGTACCATGACGAGACGATAAGATGCCCACGTAATGGCGCGAGTGCTGTAAAAATACCTGCATATTTTTACTGACTACATAGGTTATCTGCATAAAATGTATGGTGTTTGCACCCATTCATGCATACAGAAATCCCCTACCTCTGTTTGACCTGATCAACCAAGCCTAATACATGCTCGTATATATCTTTAGCTGATGCCTCAAACACCTGAATAGAACCTCCAGTTGGATCAGTCAGTTTCCAATCCTCGCGCCCTTTCGAGACTGTAGCAGGACAAGCAACATCACATCCCATTGTTACTATCAAATCAACTGGCAGAGTCTCTTCAATCAACTTTGGTCTATAGTCATCGTCCATGACAATTCCAAAAAGGTTGAACACCGCTTCTCTGGCGAGGGGATCAACTCTTTCGGCAATCTCCGTTCCCGCTGAAAGAAACGTAGCAATATCTCCACCAAGATGATTAGCAATCGCTTCTGCCATTTGACTTCGGCGCGCATTATGGGTGCATACGAAAGCAATACGAGGTTTAGCCACGAATGTACGCCTTAATGATTGAGGCAAACATATCATCAACCACTTCATGCGTAGGGGTGATCTCAATATCGCTAAATCCCGCGTCAAGCAAGCCAGCTTCGTACTCCGCAAAAGATAGTGCTCCGGCGATACAACCTGTGTAGTCGCCTTTGGCGAGACGCTGCTCTTTTGTCAGATCATTACTTGCCACCACATCAGAGATCCCGATACGACCGCCAGCTTTGAGAACACGGGCCATCTCCCGAAATACCGCCGGTTTATCTACACTCAAATTGATGACGCAGTTTGAAATCACAATGTCTACGCTGCCATCATCGAGAGGAATATCTTCTATGTGTCCTTTAAGGAATTCGACA
>WRDL01000121.1 GCA_009784095.1 Coriobacteriia bacterium
CGATGATTAGCTGAAAGTTTTCTCATCCGAACAACCTGATCAAACGTTGATGATGGGGATGAGATCATCTGAACCGCCATCTGCGCGACGTTCGGTGCAGTGCTATATCTTTAGAGCTCAGGCATGGCCAGCGCTGCATCAGCTGCCGGTGAGAGCTCTCCAAGTTCCCTTGTATCAAGTATGCGTGCTCCAACTGGAATGGTTTCGATATCGTGATGTTGTGCGCCCGCGAAAGCAGTCCAAATAGCATTGATGCCTAGCATCAAGGCGAATAGCACCAATAAAAGAAGCATATTTCTTTTCGTCGTTGTTTTCATATTCATCGTTCCTTTCATTTGCGATATCATGCATGATCCATGAATCGCAGATCCCGCCTTCCTAAATGCAAAATCATCTGACAATTATGCAAGGATGTGGAGGAACTGGCAATACCACACACAGAGATTTCACGTTCGGTCTATAGCATATACATGAAACCGTCGGTGCAAGGAACCTTACCCTTGGTAAAATGCGTGCTCCCAGCTGCAGCTACCTTGTTTAAGCCTTATAATGATGTAGAAGCTTATGAATGTATCGATGAGTTCTACATCAGAGGCTTCTTTGTTCAAAGCACGATGTAATGCGACCAAAAGGAGCAGACCGCCAGTGTCCATTCAACCTGAGAATATCGCGGTTATTCGCAAAGCAGGTATTATCGCGGTCGTTGGTAATGCGGTACTCGCTATTATCAAACTGGTCGCGGGATTCATTTCGGGCAGCGCGGCTCTTATCGGCGATGGTATCGATTCGACCGGCGATGTCCTGATAGGCGCGATGACGCTGATCGTAGCGAAGATCATCTCGAAACCAGCTGATCCCGAGCACCCTTGGGGGCATGGGAGAGCTGAAGCGATCGCGACCGCTGCTCTCTCGTTCATCATCTTCTTTTTGGGAGCACAGCTTATCGTCAATTCAGTCACGAATCTGATCGATGGCCAAAGCCCGATGGCCCCCTCAGTGCTCGCATTAATTGTGACGGTGATCTCGATCGTCGGCAAGATCATCTTGGCACGCAGCCAATTCATCTTGGGCAAACGTGCTGGATCGTCGATGATCCAAGCTAACGGCAAAAACATGACCGGCGACATTATGATCTCACTGGGTGTGCTGTTCGGGCTTATCGTCTCGATGTTGACCGGTACTGGTTATGCAGACTCGATCGTCGCTGTTGCGATCGGCGCATGGATCGTTTGGACCGCTATTGGCATATTCCTTGAGGCCAATCTCGAGTTGATGGACGGTAGCAAGGACCTCGAACCCTATAAGGAGATCTTTGATGCGGTCGCTTCGGTCGAGGGGGCGTCCAACCCACATCGAGCGCGGATGCGTCGCATCGGAGGGCTGTGGGACATCAGCTTCGATATCGATGTCGACCCGAACCTGACGGTCTACGACGCGCATCTGATCGCTGAAGAGCTTGAAGATGAGATCCGTCTGCGAATGGAGGATGTCGCTGACATTATGATCCATGTGGAGCCACCCGGAGATGATCAAGATGAGGAATTCGGGGTCAGCGAAGAACACACGAGCAGTGATAAGGGCTCAACTGAATAAAAAGATCATATCGCGGAAGGGACTGGAGAGGTCATCATGAACGAAATCATCAGGATGGTCAAGGTCTCGAAAAAATTCGGTTCGTTCTACGCGCTCAAAGAAATAGATATGAACGTAGCTGAAGGTGAGATATACGGATTCATCGGACCCAACGGCGCGGGTAAGACGACCGCCATCCGCATCCTGCTCGGCATACTTCGAGCGACAACTGGTTCCGCAACCATTTTTGGTAAAGATGTATGGGACGATGCGGTCGAGATCCACAAGCACGTTGCGTTCGTTCCCGGAGATATAAGCCTGTGGCCAAACCTAACCGGAGGGGAAGTCATCGATTTTCTCATCCGGCTGCGTGGAGGACGTGGTAATAACAGGCGTGAAGAGCTGATCGATCTGTTCAATCTCGATCCCACCAAGAAATGTCGCACCTATTCGAAGGGCAACCGTCAGAAGGTCGCGCTCATCGCGGCGTTGGCGGTCGATGCTGATCTCTATCTATTTGACGAGCCAACGAGTGGGCTCGACCCGTTGATGGAAAAGACTTTTCAGGATCTGGTGCTTGATATGAAAGGGAAGGGCAAAACAGTCCTGCTCTCCAGCCATATCCTCTACGAAGTCGAGAAGCTCTGTGATCGGCTCAGTATCATCCGCGATGGCAAGATCATCGAAACGGGTTCTTTGGCGGAGCTGCGGCATCTGACTCGAACGCGGATATCGGTCGAGACCGAGCGACCTATCGTTGGGCTTGAGAGTCTGGATGGTATTCACGACATACGCCTTTCGAATAACAAGATGAACTTCTCGGTCGATACCGATCGCACCAATGAGACGTTGGCGTTTCTGACACAATACGGGGTGACCAAACTCGCGAGCTCACCACCGACACTCGAAGATCTCTTCTTGAGCCACTATGAGGACGCCAGAGGGTAACGTGATGTTTGCGAATACACTGGGACTCATCCGCTTGATCCTTCGACGAGATCGCATAATCATGCTGCTGTGGCTGGTAGGGCTTTTGATGTTGACTATCTGGTTCGGCTCAGTCGTCGAAGAGATGTATCCTTCCGCGATGGAGCGTGTCGTCGCCGCTGAAGCGATGAAAAGCCCCGCAATGGCCGCGATAATGGGACCGGTCGACCTCAAGGATCCACAAAATGTCACCATCGGCGAGCTCTATTCACTCTATTTAGTGCTCTGGACCGCCGTCATCATCGCAGTCATGAACATCTTCCACATGGTCCGCCACACCCGTCAAGAAGAAGAGCAAGGGCGCATCGAGATCGTACGCTCCTTATCGGTGGGGCGGTTGAGTATACTCGCATCCGCATTTATCACCGCTTTGCTACTGAACATGGTCATCGGTCTGGGGATCGGAGTGGGTGTCGCCGCGCTGCGGATCGAGAGTATGGATCTGTCGAGCTCCCTTTTGATGGGGGCCGCGATGGCTGCTGTTGGGATGGTATTTGCAGCGGTCACCGCCATATTCTGTCAGCTCAGCGCTAACTCACGGACCGCCCTGTCCCTTGCGTTCGGGTATCTCGGCTTCGACTATATCCTTCGCGGAGTGGCCGATGTGCGGGGGAGTGAGTTGCTCAACTGGTTCTCACCGCTGGGAATCATGCTCCGCACCAATTCTTTCGGACATGATCATTGGTGGCCGATACTGATACTTTTGGTGCTCGCGACCGCTTTAACGATCATCGCATTCTGGCTCAATGCATCACGAGACGTCGAGGCCGGTCTGCTTCCGCAACGAGCGGGAAGAAGCAACGCAACGCGTCTGCTGAGTACTCCGATCGGACTTGCATGGAGACTCTTGCGTGGTGCGGTGATCATCTGGGCGATCACTATACCGGTATTGGGCATCTCGTACGGGACGGTCATGGGAGACATGGAAGGTTTCGTCGAATCCAACGAGATCTTTCGCGAGATCTTTACCGGTGATCCTGTGCAGTTCGTCTCCTATATCATGATCGTGATCACCGTGATCGGAACCATCCCGGTCCTCCAATTCATTCTCAAGGCGCGCCAACAGGAAAACGAGGGGTTTGCTGAGAATGTGCTCGTCAGGTCGGCGTCGCGCACC
>WRDL01000122.1 GCA_009784095.1 Coriobacteriia bacterium
GCGCGAATAGTGCAACGACCGAAACTCCCATCAAGAATCCGGTCATCACCTCTGCGCCATACTGGAGACCCATAAGGTTCTCAGCACGATACATCAAGAACAAGGCCCATAGGCTTAAGCCGAGCAACCCGTAGCCGGCTACCGCAAGTCCGGTCGTCATACCTGAGCGAAAGGCCACATTCAACGCTTTTTCAACTCCATGCGAAGCACCTTGAGCGGTTCTTACATTCGCACGTGTTGCGATACTCATTCCGACAAAACCAGCAAGCGCCGAGAGCACGGCACCGGTGATGAACGCTATCGCGGTCAGCGGAAAGGTCGCGATCGCAAGAATTGCAGCAACAACGAGAACGAAGATACCCAGTACCTTGTACTCAGCGATCAGGAATGCGAGCGCGCCTTCCTGTATCGCATTCGAGATCTCGGTCATCTCCTTTGATCCTGCCTCCTGGTCGATGATCCAACGCGCAAGATATATCGCTACCAATAGCGCGATGATAGCCGCGATCGGTGCAAGGAGATGGATATTGTCAAAAATGAGATGACTCAGACCAAACATAGAGGACCCTTTCAATGCCGGCGTTACGGAGGAGCCATGATCATGCTTGGAGCATGATTCAGCTCCCCTTCATTATGACACAATGCGTTTTCGTTCTGAGCTTAACACTCGATATGAGGAGGGTCACCTAGTCGGCACGCCAACCCTGGGGCACGAAAATGCGCTCGAATTCTGCAAGCGCGAATCTATCGGTCATCCCTGAGATATAGTCGATGACTGCTTGCACTTTGTTATGGTCGGCCATAACGAAGTTCTCCTTGGGGACCTCGTCGAAGTGCTTGAGATAATGAAAGAACAGGGATTCGATCACGTGTTTCGCACGTGGTTCCTCGGGTGATGATCGATCGGGTAGATAGACATTCTCGAACATGAACGCACGAAGACCATCCATAGCTGCTTTGACGATCGGGGTCATCATGATGCGGTTCTGTCCTTCGGATTGGGTGACAAGGTCGGTAATCAGGGTGTTGATCCGCTGAGCGGAAGTATGGCCGAGTGTCTCGCAGAACTGCTCGGGGAGATCCTCTTCTTGGATCAGGCGAGCGCGCAGCGCGTCGTCGATATCGTGATTGATATAGGCGATGCGGTCTCCGATACGCACGATCTGTCCCTCGAGCGTTCGCGGATAGTGCGTACCGCTATGCCCCAGGATTCCGTCACGAGTCTCAAAGGTCAGGTTCAGCCCTTTACCTGAGTTCTCGAGAACATCGATGAAGCGCATCGCCTGACGCGCATGGTGATACTCCAGTGGAACGTTATCATACCCCTCTTGAATCGACTCCAGGACCTCACAGATCGCCTGTTCGCCCGCGTGCCCGAACGGAGTATGTCCCAGATCATGGCCTAGCGCAATGGCCTCGGTGAGGTCCTCGTTCAGGCGTAAGGTGCGCGCGATCGACCGACTGATCTGCATGACCTCGAGTGTATGGGTCAAACGGGTACGATAGTGATCACCCTCAGGCGCTATGAAGACCTGGGTCTTATGGCTGAGTCGCCGAAATGCCTTCGAATGCAATATACGATCGCGATCACGTTGGAACTCAGTGCGATACTCATCCTTAGGACGGGGGTTCTTTCTACCTTTGCTGTAGGCGGAAAGAGCGGCGTACGGTGAAAGAGTCGCGATCTCTCGCGACTCGATCTCTTCACGTAGACAAAGAGTCAAACGCTTTTTCTCATCAGCTTTCGGTGAGAGATTGCGCGAGACCTCAAAGACCATTAGTTCTCCGCAAGCGCTGCTCTTGCCGCAGCGAGCCGAGCAATGGGCACGCGATAGGGCGAGCAGCTCACATAGGTCAAACCGATCTTTTGACACTTCTCGATGGACTCGGGATCTCCCCCGTGCTCACCGCAGATACCCAATTTGATATTCGGATTCGACTTACGACCCTTCTTGCACCCCATCTTGATGAGCTTGGCGACCCCATCATCGAGTGTCTCGAAAGGATTGGAAGGTAGGATCTTACGCTCGAGGTACTTTGGTAGGAACTTCGATTCGATATCATCACGACTGAAACCGAAGGTGGTCTGGGTCAGATCGTTGGTACCGAAACTGAAGAAGTCGGCTACCTTTGCGATGCTCTTCGCGCAGAGAGCGGCACGGGGAAGCTCGATCATCGTACCGATCAAGATATCGACCTCCACCCCTTCCTCTTTCTGGACGTCCGCGATGATCTGCTCGGCTTCAGCGCGCAGCGTTTCCAACTCGGCTTTGACGCTGACCAGCGGGATCATGATCTCGGGACGCGGGTCTTTTCCTTGCTTTTTAAGCTCGCAGGCTGCTTTTACGATCGCGTGCACCTGCATGCCGTATAAGTCGGGAAACATTATGCCCAGACGACATCCGCGCAGACCGAGCATCGGGTTCATCTCAGCCATCGAATCTATCAATGAGAGGAGCTTCCTCTTAGGAGCAAGTTCTTCTGCAGTTGCGCCCGCCGCTTCCTCTTTGACGATCTCGATCGCGAGTTCACGCGGTGAATCAAGGAACTCATGTAATGGTGGATCGAGCAAGCGAACAGTGACCGGTAAGCCGTCCATCGCCGCGAAGATCCCCAGAAAATCCGCTATCTGGATTTCGCCTAGTTTATCGAGAGCCTTGTGCTGGAGTTCCGCATTACCGGCAGCCAGGATGAAGTCTTGAATGAGGTCCTTTCGATCTCCGAGGAACATATGCTCAGTACGAGTCAGGCCGATCCCTTCAGCACCGAACTCACGTGCCAACAGCGCGTCTTCAGGGCTGTCCGCGTTCGCGCGTACCCCCATCGTCCGGATTTCATCGGCCCACTCAAGGATCGTTCCAAAGTCACCGGAGACCTCAGGCTCGATCAGATCTGCTTTCCCAAGCACCACGACACCGCTTGTACCATCGATCGATATGATCGTACTTTCATCAAGGACCACATCGGTACCCACGATAGTAGCGCGTTTTGCAGGAGCGTCGATCTTGAGGGTGTCGACACCACACACACAGGGCTTTCCCATTCCGCGCGCGACGACCGCCGCATGTGAGGTCTTTCCTCCGTGTGAGGTCAGAATTCCCTGGGCGACGATCATGCCGTGTAGGTCGTCAGGGGTCGTCTCCCAGCGGACCAAGATGACTTTATCGCCTTGTGCGACCGCGTCCTCGGCATCCTCCGCGCTGAACACGCACCGACCGACCGCAGCTCCTGGAGAAGCATTGAGACCCTTCGCGAGCACATCGTAGGTCTTCGATGAGTCGAATTGTGGGTGCAGTAGTTGGTCGAGTTGCATAGGATTGATGCGAGAGAGTGCTTCTTCTTTGGAGATCTTTCCTTCGTTGACCATATCGACCGCGATCTTGAGCGCTGCGTTCGCAGTCCTCTTTCCGATGCGCGTCTGGAGCATCCAGAGCACGCCGTTCTCAATGGTGAATTCTATATCGCACATGTCCTTGTACGCTTCTTCGAGCTTCGCGAAGATCTTATCGAGTTCAACACCGGCCTTCTCAAGACCCGGTTGATTCTTGAGTTCGGCAATAGGATCCGTCAAGCGTATTCCCGCGACTACGTCCTCACCCTGCGCGTTCGTGAGGTAGTCACCGTAGTACTCCGGGGTGCCATCGGCAGGATTTCGGGTGAAGCC
>WRDL01000123.1 GCA_009784095.1 Coriobacteriia bacterium
AACCGCATTGATCGGATCTCCTGCACAATACCCATACGCGCTCAGCTCACCATCCGATTTGATCGGATCCTTCGAGATAAAGGTCGCAGTGGACGGATCATAGTAGCGCTGAGAGCAATAGTAAAGCTTCGTCTCGCTGTCCCAGGCGTAGCCCGCATAGCGAAGCGGTTGGATCTCAACGATCTCTTGGGCGGCTACCTCATCTAAGAGACTGGTCGCAAATACCTGTTCATCTCGGATATTTCCATAGGCATCATAATCGAATCGGGCAAACAAGCACTGATGCGACGTATTACGTTGCAGAATTGTTAATTGATGTTCAATAAGCTTGAAAAGAGGCGCGAGTAGTCTCTCGCGCCTCAATGAGTTGCTCGTAGGATCGAACTTCTCGCAGGATGCTCGGTCTCGAGCTTTGCGCGCTGCGCTACACGACTCCTTGCGCCATCACGGCATCCGCGAGCTTCTTGAAGCCGGCGATATTGGCGCCGACGACGTAATTGCCCTCGTATCCGTATTCGTTGGCCGCCTCATGAGCCGAGCGGAAGATCTCCTTCATGATCCCCTGCAGCTTTTGATCGACCTCATCGAAGGTCCAGGACAGATGCGCGGCGTTCTGGCTCATCTCTAGTCCGGAAGTGGCGACCCCACCTGCGTTCGCAGCCTTTCCGGGGCAGAAGATGACCTTTTTAGCGAGGAAGTGGTCGGTCGCGTCGATCGTGGTCGGCATATTGGCGCCCTCACCGATGATCTTGCAACCACTCGCGCACAGCATCTTTGCGTCCTCTTCATGCAATTCGTTCTGGGTCGCGCAGGGAAGTGCGATATCGACCGGAACGCTCCAGACACCCTTGCCTGCGGTATAGGTCGATCCGGTCACGCGATCGGCGTAATCCGAGATACGTCCACGCTCGACCTCCTTGATCTGCTTGACCACGTCGAGCTTGATGCCGCCAGGATCATGTACCCAGCCGCTCGAGTCGGAGAGGGTGACGACTTTTGCGCCCAACTCCTGCGCCTTCTCTGCAGCGTAGATCGCGACGTTGCCCGCACCCGAGATCGAGACGGTCTTGCCGTCTAATGAATCATCCATGGTGCCGAGCAGCTCCTGTATGAAGTAGATGAGTCCGTAGCCGGTCGCCTCTTTGCGTGCTAACGAGCCTCCGTAAGACAATCCTTTGCCGGTGAGCACTCCCTCCCAGCGATTCACGATGCGCTTATACTGACCGAACAGATAGCCGATCTCACGCGCGCCGACACCGATATCTCCGGCAGGCACATCGGTATCAGGACCGATGTGACGGAAGAGTTCGGTCATGAAGCTTTGGCAAAAGCGCATGATCTCGCCGTCGCTTTTACCTTTCGGGTCGAAATCGCTGCCTCCTTTACCTCCGCCCATCGGCAGAGTGGTCAGGCTGTTCTTGAAGGTCTGCTCGAAGCCGAGGAACTTGATGATGCTCAAATTGACCGACGGATGGAAACGAAGACCACCCTTATAGGGACCCAGCGCGCTGTTGTACTCGACGCGATAACCACGATTGACCTGCGGTTTACCTGAATCGTCGACCCAGGGGACGCGGAACATGACGATGCGCTCCGGCTCGACGATACGCTCGAGCAAGCTTGCCGCCTCGTAATCGGGATTCGTATCGATGATCGGCTTGAGCGAGGTGAGGACCTCGGTCGCCGCTTGAATGAATTCCGGTTCGTTCACGTTCTTCGCTTGCACCATCTCGAGGACAGAATCAACGTAACTCATGAAGGATCTCCTTTATCTTTACTCCCACCCTGCAATTTATCATGTAGCAAGTATAGTGTTTCTCGCTGTGTTGTGCGGGTCGTATCGGGAATTATTTGGCGAAAGGGTCTCCATGGAAACCGGTGCGACACAGGCAACGTCCGGACCCGAAGAGTCCTTCAACGCCACAACTCCGCGCGGGGATCGTCTGGTATCCGTGCGGTATACTCAGGGGCGAGGAAAGGAATCAGATATGGCAGAGCACCCCGCATTCTCCCGGTTCGTTGAAACGATCGCCGCGCTGCGTGCGCCCGATGGCTGCCCATGGGACATCGAGCAGACCCATCGAAGTATCGCGCGCAACATGCTCGAAGAGGCCTATGAGGTGGTCGACGCGATCGAAGCGGATGATACCGCTCACCTGCGTGAAGAGCTCGGCGACGTCCTTCTCCAAGTAGTGCTCCAATGTCAGATCGCCCAAGACGCGGGCGCGTTCACCATCGATGAGGTGTGCCAAGACGTCAACGACAAGATCATCCGGCGTCATCCCCATGTGTTCGGAGACGTGCGCGCCGGTGCAGCGAACGAAGTGCTTGATATGTGGGATCGCATCAAGCGAGACGAACGAGCCGATGCCGCGATCGCCGCAGGACGAAAAGCGCATGAAGCGGATGGATTCCTCGACAGCATACCTTGCGGTATGCCGGCGCTTATCCAAGCGCAGAAGATCTCGCGTAAAGTGATCGGTATCGGGTTCGAGTGGGAGACGATCGACGACATCTGGGATCAGGTCTTCTCAGAGATCGAGGAGCTGCGCCAAGCATATGGGGAGGCTCAAAAAGATGAGAGGGGAAAGGTCATCGATGGACCTGAGGTCGAGCTGGAAGTCGGAGATGTCCTGTTCACGTTCTCCAATGTGGCGCTGAGAATGGGTATCGATGCCGAGACCGCCCTGCGCGCCTCTTGTCGCAAGTTCCGTACGCGGTGGTCCTATATCGAGAGGGCGGCCATCGCGCAGGATCGACGCATCGAGGAACTCTCCACCGAAGAGATGAACATTCTATGGGATGAGGCCAAGTTGGCCGAATGAGCCCCCGCGAGAGAGATGGCTCGTCGGTATCACCCTATGAGTTACGGAAGAACGCGACGGTCACCGCTCCGGGACCTGCGTGCGTCCCGATGACGCTCCCGATGGAGCCGACCAAGGGCTCATGGTCCCCGAACGAGGGGCGCATGATCTTCTCGAAGTTGTCGAGCGCCGAGCGATCACCGGTATAGCCGATCGCGAAAGGCCGTGCGAGATCGATCCCACCTTCGCCTTCGACGAACTTGAGTATGTTCTCGTACGCTTTGCTGTTGCCGCGATATTTACCGACCATCTCGAGCTCGCCACCGACCAGCGCTATCACCGGCTTGACGTTCATGAGCGTGCCTGCGACCGCAGACGCTTTCGAGAGACGTCCGCCTTTCAAGAGATAATCGAGCGTATCGAAAGCGGCGAACAGACGTATCGATCTCTTCTCCTGCTCGAGTATCCGTGCGATCTCGTCTGTCGTATGTCCCGCGTCACGCAACTCGAGTGCGCGGCGGACGAGTATCTGTAGACCAAGCGTCGCGTTCTCGCTGTCGATGATCGGAAAATCTGCCCCAAGCTTCTCGCGCGCGATGATCGCGCTCTGATACGTGCCGGAAATGCTCTCTGCCAACGTGATCGCGATGATCTCGTCGCCCGCGTCGAGCGCTTCAGCGAATACCTGTTCGAAATCATGCGGTGTCGGCTGTGAGGTGGAAGGAAGCTCGTCAGATCCGGCGAGCTTGTCATAGAACTCCTCGATGCCCAGATCAATGCCGTCACGATACTCGCAATGACCGAAGATCGTTTTGAGCGGGACGACCGCGATCCCCA
>WRDL01000124.1 GCA_009784095.1 Coriobacteriia bacterium
TTCGCACACAACGGAGGATGTAGCCGATGAAACTCCGACAGACCTGCTTCCCGCTCTCGAGCCGGGAGTACCCATCGATGGTCCCGGGACCGTCGAGCAGGAACTACTCGGCGTGAATATCCAAGTGGCGGTACCGGAAGGCTGGAGTGTGCGGCTGGACCCCAGCGGCGAGAACCTCAATCTCTTCAACTCACCGGCAGATGCCGATGTCCAATACGGGAGTGCGCCCACGATAGGGTTCTTACTCGACAAGCAGAATTTCTTCGACATACCTGACGACGCGGCGGTGATCGACAACCGGACGATCGGTGGCATCGATATGGAAGGCCACACGATGGAATACTCGGGCGGCATCACCAGCTATATCGGCCAAGCCGAAAACACCACGTGGATCCATGTCTATTCACGTGGTTTCGACATCTCCGACGGTGAGGGCAAAGCGATCGTCGATAGTATCAAATTCGCGGTGAAATAAGGACCGGAATGAAGCTCAAATTAGGTCTGCCAAAGGGTAGTTTGCAGGAATCGACCTTCCAGCTCTTCCAACACGCGGGATTCGACATCTCGACGCACAGTCGCTCATACTATCCGGCGGTCAACGACCCCGAACTCGAGATACTGCTGATGCGCGCCCAGGAGATCCCGCGCTACGTGAGCGAGGGCGTACTCGACGCCGGTATCAGTGGGCTGGACTGGATACTGGAGAACGATGCCGATGTCGTCGAAGTCGCCGACATGGTCTACTCGAAGAACACGTCGAATCCGATCAGACTCGTCATCGCGGTCGCTGAAGACAGCGATATTCAGACGGTCGAGGATCTCAATGGCAAGCGTATCGCGACCGAGTTGGTCAACGTCACCAAGAATTTCCTCTGTGAGAAGGGCATCGACGCATCGGTCGAGTATTCGTGGGGAGCCACCGAGGTCAAGGTGCCGCAGCTGGTCGATGCGATCGCCGAGCTTACCGAGACCGGTAGCTCGCTGAGAGCCAACAAGCTACGCATCGTCGACGAGATACTCGAATCGACGACGCGCCTGTTCGCCAACAAGGATGCCTGGGATGACACATGGAAGCGGGCGAAGCTCGAGAGCATCGCGGTATTACTGCAAGGTGCTCTGCGCGCGAGGTCCAAGGTCGGGCTGAAGATGAACGTACCCGAAGACGCGCTCGATACCATCATCGAGATCTTGCCGGCCATGAAACAGCCCTCTATCTCGAAGTTGCTCCACAGTGATTGGATGGCGATCGAAGTTGTGCTCGATGAGATCCAAGTTCGTGATCTGATCCCGTTGCTGAAAGCCGCGGGTGCTCAAGATATCATCGAGTATCCACTTTCGAAGGTCATTCCATAGCAGGGGTGAAACAGTGAGACAAAAGAGTCGTGAGACAGAGAGGTCGGTTCCCTTTGTCACAAAATGAGACAATAGGAACCGACCCCTTTGTCTCAAAGGAACCGACCCTACTGTCCCACTGAGGAGAACGTACTCATGATTCCGAACTTTGAAGAGCGTCTTGAGGCCTATGCCGACCTGATCGTCTCACGTGGTGTGAGCCTCAAGCCCGGACAGACGGTCATTCTCGCCGCTCCGGTCGAAGCGTATGACTTCGCGCGCAGGATTCAGCGCATCTGCTTTGATGCAGGCGCTAAGGACATCATCGTGCGCTGGGGCGATAACGAAGGCGGTGTGATGCGGCTGCGTCATGCAACGTTCGACACACTGACAGACATACCGCAGTGGTTCGCCGACTCCTACAACGACTACGCGCGCGAAGATGTGGTGTTCATCGCGCTTGATACCGAATTCCCGCCACCTGTGGGGCTCGACCCCGAGAAGGTCTCTGCTTCGCGCATCGCACGGATGCGCGCGACCGAGCCGTTCATGCAGGCGCGCATGGAGGCGATCGTACGCTGGAATATCTCGAGTGTGGCGACCGTCGAGTGGGCAAGCCTCGTTTATCCCGATCTGGGCGCCGACGAGGGGCTTGACGCACTTTGGCATGATGTCTTGTCCTGCACGCGCTGTCTTGAGGGCGACCCGATTGCGGCGTGGGACGAGCATGTCGCGCGCAACAACGCCTATCGCGATAGGCTCAATGAGGCGGACCTGAGCGCATTGCACTTCGTCAGCGATCTGGGCACCGATCTGGTCGTCGGTCTTCCCAAGGGCTACCGCTTCTGCGCGACCCAAGAGGTCGGAAGCGACGGCACGCTCTTTATCGCGAACATTCCCAGCGAGGAGATCTTCTCTGCACCGGATCGCCTCCGCGTCAATGGAACGGTGGTCGCCTCGATGCCTCTGATGTATAACAACGAGAAGGTAGAGGGGCTGCGCTTCGAGTTCAAGGACGGCAAGGCGATCTCGTTTACGGCAGACCGAGGTGCCGAGAGCATCGAGCACTTGCTCGCCACCGATGAAGGAGCCTCCTACCTGGGCGAGGTCGCGCTGGTCCCACATGACTCGACGGTCAGCAACGCCGACAAGCTCTTCTACACCACGCTCTACGATGAGAACGCGTCGTGTCACCTCGCACTCGGCAAATCCTATCCCGATACCATCAAGGGGGGACTGGAGATGTCACAAGAGGAACTGGTCGAGGCAGGATTGAACCACTCGCTCGAGCACGTGGACTTCATGTTCGGCACCTCTGACCTGCGGATTACCGGTATTACCGAGCAGGGCGACGAGATACCTGTGTTCTCTCAGGGTAATTGGGTACTCTAAGCACCACATACTCCACAAAACAAACGATCTTGTGGGTTTTTTCTGGTCTCGATAGCCTAAAACCACTCGGTAGTTTACCAAGAATTACGGCTTATACCCGCGCACCATACCTTCATACCTTTTGCCCCGAAATACCTGTGTTATAGTCGTCATTTTCACCCTTGCAATATGTAAACCGTGCTAGAATATATAAGGTTTTTGATCCCTCAGTAGTACTATATCGAGGGGTCTGAAAATGAAAGCGATAAGTCTTTGCAGGAAGGGGCTTGTCAACATGAGTTATAGCAATCTTGCTTATAGCAAGCATCTGGTAGCTTTGTGTTTCCCACGTTGTTCAAGACAGAACACGGGACGGGCGACCAAAGGGTTTTCCCTCGTATCTCCTTATGCGACAAGTAGCCGGTCTTCAGCCGCGCCGCACCAGGAAAGTAGGTGTGAGTTGCAATGAAGCCGACCGGAACGCATAGCGAGAACACTTCAGTGAGCACACGCAATTCGCGGATCAAATCTTCTATCACCGGCGTGCTCTTCTATGCCGCGCTCGCCCTCATGGTGCTTGCGGTGTTCCTCACGACCAGCCCGCTGGAATCGGGCGCGCCGCGCAATCTCTTCGGGTACTCGATCATGAGGGTGTTGACTCCCTCTATGCAAAGTGTGCTTCCACAAGGATCGCTCATCATGACCCAACATGTCGATCCGAACACCCTGCACGTAGGCGATGACATCACGTTCTTCCGTCTTAATGGGACCACGTTGACGCATCGCATCATCACGATCTATGAGAATCACGAGAATAGCGGCAAA
>WRDL01000125.1 GCA_009784095.1 Coriobacteriia bacterium
GGAAAGCTTCCGGTTTGGATACTGGGCTCGACTGACATAGTTTCTGCACCGGGCTACGTTCTAAATCCCATCGATATCGTAGTGAACTTTATTGAGAACACTACTCTTGAACATCTGGCTCCGAGTCGTATCGTTGAGCGGACGTCACTTCCGCTCGTCAATTTTCCCGTGATCGCTCAATCATTGTACGGGTATAAACTCGTGAGTACCAGTCCGGTCATTATCAATGATTCAAGAACGATCATACCGGGTCTCGTGCCGACCATTACGGTGGACTTTTACTATGAACCATTGTCTCCTTCTGAGCTCGCAAAATATGCAGGAATCGTTCTCAAGCAAGGTGCGCCACGTCCCCATGGGCGTATCGGGAGCGATCTGCGTACCACGGTAAATCTTTCCAACAGCGATGTCAGTGGTGATGGCTACGATCTGCCACCGGGAACCATGATCGAGATCTACTATGATGCAACACGCGTCAACAGGAACACCATCAGGGTCTCAATCGAAGACTCGTTCTATGATATCGATACCAGCCAGGATGGCAAAGTGGTCCTCACTCTTTTCAATGGGTTTACGGTGGGTAGCGACATCGAGATATCCATCATATGGAACCTCCTACTTGGTCCGACAGAGGAAGGTGTTGAGTTTCCGCTCTACGCACATCTGGTAATGCCTGACTCGACCGCACCTGACGGTCTGACCCCGGTTGCGCAGGCTAATGTGGTGAGTCTAAGCGGTTATTATCTTCGTCCAGGAATTATCAAATATGCAAACGGCGAGGCTCTTGATTACCGCTTGGTCGGTTTTGGTTTCGTCAACCCTGACGGTTCTTATATGACAGACGACACGAAGAGTGTCGTGTATACCTACGGTCTGTACAACCTCGAACGCAACCTGACCGAGTTCACGCTTATCGACTATCTGCCTGAGTACAAGACCATTGACCAGGATGGCATTATCGGCACAGCGAAGGCTTCGTTCGATCCGGTGAAGAATCCCGGTTGGACATTGATCGATCCTGTCGCCGGTGTGGTCAGCTATACCATGCCGGTCAATAATACGAGGTCGTTTGCTTTGCCCAAGCTCATCCTTGACTTCCCTGATCTGCTCGCGAATCAAATGGTCGAGAACACCGTTGGTTTCATTGCCACTCCCTACGATATGGCACCCTCCGAGGATGTGTTCACGGGTGAAGATTCGATCATCAGCTGGTTTGACGGTGTCGAGGCTCCCTTGGGGATGTTCAGTAAGCATCCTCTCAGACCTTTCTTCTATGATTATTATCAGGAAAAGACCCGCGAATTTCGTTGGAGATTGACCGTTGCTGCTTTTGATGTGGTGACAGACGAAGTCACCGGCATCGAGAGGTTAGTGCCATTTCCCGAGGGATATTATCTTGAGAATGTCACATTGGCAGACGATGATCTGGATAACCGTATGCGCTTTGTCGGAGTTGATTTGGCTGATTTCGGACCAGCACGCGTCACCGCATTTGATGCAAGTGGCACGGTCCTGTTTGACGCACACAACCAACTGGGCGAGTTGCGCTTTCCCACATCGATTAGAGATGCTATCGACAGGATAGAGATCAACGAATCTAAGTTGCGGATCCCAACCGGTACGTCGGCATACGCCTATGTCATCACCGAGCTGCGGGATCCGAACATCCGAATCGAAGACTTCTCAGATGATCCGACTGCTGAGAGGGACGTAGGTCTGAGATTTCCCAATACCGGTCACTTCACTGCTGATCTTTTCAATAAGCAAAATGAATACCAAAGCTCTGCAGCCGGTCCGTTCACGCGTGCGGTCAGAATGCAACCGTTCGAGGCAGGTTTGGGTATCTCCAAATCGATCATTGGTGGGAGTACCGGACGTATCTTAAGAGCCGGGGACCAGTTGAGCTACAGCCTGAATCTCGATCTGTATAACGCAGAGACTCTGACACGTGTCAAGAGCGAGATACCTGATGATGACATCACCGTCGCCGATGTGGTCATATACGATGTGATCCCGATAGATTATATTGTTGACGGTGTCAATCCCTTCACGCCTTCAAGAGCGCTTCTCATGTATTCGACCAATCTTCGTTGGTCCATCCTGCCACGTGCGTTCGAGGATTCGGACGGGTGGCACGATGTGCTCAAGATCGAGGCCGATACCCTTTCGCCGTTCTTACTTACCAGAGAGTCCTTTGATGGCAATATCGGTGTTCTTCGCGGAACCATCTCTACGCTTGCCTACGATGATCAGCAGTTGATCAATCATACCTACCTTGACTTTGTCGAGGATGATTTCGTCTATGCCGGACAGACCTCTGACTACAATCCCTACCTGGGACCTACAGAGAATCCCTTCAGCAAAACAGTGCTCTGGTCACATGCCGCGGTCGATGTGGTCGCCTCCAAGGTTTTTGCCATGCAAAAAGAGATACGAGCACTCGACAGTGACTCGCCTGACGGCTACGGTTTTTGGTCGAACAAGGGGATCAAAACACCGGCAGGCGAGGAGTTCCAATATCGACTCAGATTACGCAACAACACCGAAGAGGATCTCTATCGCACCGATGTGGCCGTCATCGATGTCTTCCCGTATGTCGGCGATGTGGGTATAGCACGTACCGATCAGTACCGTTTCTCACAGTTCGAGAATACCTACGATGGTGCCGGTTCCATCAAAGTCTATCTTGATGGAGTTCTCCTAACATCTGGTATTACCATTCAATACTTGCTCACCCCACTACCCTATAATTACTCGACCTTCACGATCACACAGGTCAATGCATATCTCGATGATTCTGCTAACTGGCACTTGAGTTACAGCGACGCAAGTGATGTTAAAGGTATCCGGGTTGATCTTGGTAGTGTCGAGATCCATCCCGGGCAAGAGGTCGAGATCATCGTTGATATGATAGCCAATAACGACCTGACCAACGTCGGTGAACGAGCATATAACTCGTTCGTACGAAAAGACAACGTGCAGACAAGCTATATCGAGGCGCCAAGGGTCTATAACGAGATTCCCGACAAACTCGCTGAGATCCGCATGCGAAAGAGTGATCTCTACGGGATGAACTATCTCAATGACGCGGTCTTTGGTATCTACGAAGATGACGGAAGTCCTTTCGGGCGTTTGGTACAAGTACAGACAACAGCAGCTAACCCGGCATTGGGTACCGGTGATGGATGGATACGGTTCTCTGATATTGAGCGAGGCGATTACTTCATCCAGGAGATTACCCCGCCTGATGGCTATCAGCTCAATACCACACGATACCCCGTGTATTTCATTGATTTCATCGATCCTGATCCGAGTAGTAATACGATTCCTTATATTGCTAATAAGTATTCGAATGTGGTGATACCTGGCGTTAACGGTAATCCGAGTATTCCTGCTGGGACACCAATACCCAATACACCGGAGCCGACCTTCGGCAGCATTGTTCTTCATAAGGTCGATGGTACTGGTAGTA
>WRDL01000126.1 GCA_009784095.1 Coriobacteriia bacterium
ATCGTCATAGCCGAAGAAATCCATCGCACGAGACACAATGAAGGGCAGCGCCAGACAGATGAGCATGCCGACATAGAACATGATGTCGATCAAGATCTTGGTGAGATAATGCACGAAACTATTCTTACGCATCGAAACCCTTTCTCGCTCTGAACACGTTCATCGTGGCACAACAATATCCGTTTGTCAATAAAAAATTATCGATAAACAATAATTATTTAGAAGTACATCAGAAAAGAGAAAGACAAAAGAGGGGCGACATCTCTGCCGCCCCTCTTTTAGAACTCACTGCCGATCTAGCGCTTACTCACCTCATAACATGATTCGGTGACCCTATTATTCGGGTCGGGATCTTGAACATTTCACTTCTCCTTAAGTCAGCATGCGCATCTGCTACTCATCTACATGGTATTCTCTTACATTATGTCAGGGTCAAGGGGCCGATTCGAAGAATCTTGCGTCAATTTAAGTTACAATTTTTGATAGGTTTTATGCACAAGAGTGGACGAGCACCATCTAACGGATCAGAGGAGAGTCGATCGTGACATTCCAGTTGAAAGAATACCACGCACCGGATTTCAGTCAGCCACAATTCGTCGAGGCGCCTGATGCGGTTCTCGTAGCTGCTCCAAAAGACGGGATTGTACCCGATGAGTACCACGCGACGACGATATTTCCTGAGTACTTCAAGATCGATGGTCGGTGGTTGCTCGCCGAGCAAAGTCGTATGGACTGTGTGGCCGTCCTGGAAGACGGTGCACTTTCGGTGCGCGAATTCCGCAATGTCAAAGCGGGGGACAAGGTCGTGATCGGGCGCAGCGAGGACGGAAACGAAGGGATCTTCGTTCATGTCGATGGGTTCGATGAGCAGCGCGGTCCGCTCGGTGAGAGCTTCACCTTCCGGCAAGGACGCAATCGCGAGACCGCCTTTTCAATGGATTACGACTCGCTCTATGAACAGCTCAGATATGAGAAGGAGAGAGGATACATCGTCTGGGTGCTCGGTCCGGCATGCGCATTCGACGCGGACAGCCGCACCGCCTTCTCCCGCTTGGTCGAGCATGGCTATGTCCACGCGTTGCTCGCAGGAAACGCACTTGCGGTGCATGACCTCGAAGCGTCGTATAAGAAAAGCGCGCTGGGCCAAGACATCTATACGCAACTGTTCCATCCACACGGTCACTACAATCACCTCGATACCATCGATCGGGTCCGCGCATGTGGCTCGATCGCCGAGTTCATCAAAAGCGAGAAGATCTCCGAGGGCATCATGTGTGAGTGCGTGAAGAGCGACACGCCGTTCGTACTTGCCGGATCGATCCGTGATGACGGACCGCTTCCCGAAGTGTACGCTGATGCCTATGCGGCCCAAGATGCGATGCGCGCGCATCTGAGCAAAGCGACGGTCGTGATCAGCATGGCGACCACCTTGCATTCGATCGCATCGGGCAATATGGCGCCGTCATTTCGAGTGATGGGCGACGGCACGGTAAGGCAGGTCTACTTCTATATGGTGGATATCTCTGAGTTCGCTGCGAACAAACTGGGTGATCGCGGATCTCTATCGGCACGCAGTATCATCACCAACGTGCAAGACTTCGTGGTCCAGACCTCGCGCAACCTCGTTGCGCGATAGATATCTCACCTCAACGAGATTCGCGTAGCGGCTTACTCGCCTGGGGAGCAAGAAGTGCCGCGACAATACACAGGATCGCAGCGACGATGAAAGCCGGAAGATAGCTTCCGGTCAGATCGAAGAGCTTTCCGGCGGTCACCGATCCAAAGATTCCCCCGATGCCATAGGCGGAGAACAACACCCCGTAGTTCGCGCCCAAAGTACTGGTCCCGAAGTGCTCTGCGGTCAACGCGGGAAAGATCGCGAGATTCGCGCCATAGAGCGCGCCGATGGCGATGGCGAGCATGATCAACAGAACCAATGAATGCACAAACCCAAGGAGCCCCATCGCGACCGCTTGACCGATGAACGCGATAAGCATCGTCGTTCTGGATCCGATCTTATCGAGCAGGCCACCTGCTAAAAGGCGCCCCCCGGCGTTTCCGAGCGCGAGCGTTGCAACAAGAAGGAACCCCAGGTTGCTCCCCGGTAGCTGGATCGCCGAGATCTTTGCCATGGTACCGATGATCATAAGTCCCGCAAATGCCGCGAATGCGTAGGCGAACCACATTTGGTAGAAGCGGGGGGTCTTGAGCATCTCGCTCACCTGGAAATCACCGTTCTCCTTGTCGAGACGATCGATCGCCGTGCTATCCGAGGCGGAAGGCTCGGCGGGAGGATCACGCAGAAGGGATCCACAGAACGTCGCGACTATCATGAAGATGATCCCGAGGATACGGAAAGTGGGCGCGATGCCGAAAGAGGAGATCAGATAGGTGGTAAGTGGCGCGATGTAGATACTGGCAAGTCCGAATCCCGAGACCACGATGCCGGTGACCAGCCCTTTCTTTGCGACACCGAACCATTTGACGGCAGGAGGGGTCGCGGCAGCGTAGCCAAAGCCGATCCCAAGTCCTCCCAATATACCGAATCCGACAACGATGGGGAGGGTATTGGTCTGCGAAGCGAAACTTGCAAGGAACACGCCCAGACCAGCCAACAACGCGCCTGCCATCGCGATAGGACGCGGTCCGAACTTGTCTTGTAGCTTTCCGGCGACCATTACACCAAGCGCGAAGAAACCGATCGCGATCGCGTAGGGCATGCTCGTCTGAGAAGAGGACCAATCCCATTGCTCCAAGAGCGCTTTGGCGAAGATGGACCATGAGTAGAGGACTCCGAGGATCAGGTTGAGAACGAGTCCGGCGAGAAGAACGATGTATGCCTGTTTGGACGGTCGCTTATCCATACCGTACCTTTCTTATCTGCAGGTCCTTCCCGGCGCTCGTGCCGTCGGACCATAGTAGCAGAATCTGCCTCACAGATGAGGCAATTCATTTCACCTATGCAATCTGATACAATATCTAGCCTGTGGAGGGTGACCTCCTCATCTTTTGCGGAGAGCTGGCCGAGCTGGTTGAAGGCGCACGCCTGCTAAGCGTGTATACGGTTTATAGCCGTATCTAGGGTTCAAATCCCTAGCTCTCCGCCACTTGCGAAAACACTCTGCTCAGCTATTTCTGATTGATTGCCGAGAAGTTGAGCCCTTGACCGAAATCGGTCGCGCGGATTATCCGTTTTGCAAGCGCGGCGGGATCTGTGTCATTGACCTCGAACTCCATCGCCATGCCGCGCCTTGAGATAAGCTCGAACTTCACCCCATCATCGGAGTAGGACTCGAGCGTCTCTTGGATGCGATCGGTCATCAAGGGACTGCGTACCAGTACTTTCATTCGTCCTTCTCTCTTACATCGATCACCCGGGTACCCGCGAAAATATCGAAGCCGGAACGTCGCTCTTGATTACCGAAAGCGGTCAGACCGAAGAAAATGAAGGGGATCGAGGCC
>WRDL01000127.1 GCA_009784095.1 Coriobacteriia bacterium
ACCGCTGCGCTGATCGAGCTCGGCATACCGATGACCTCGTCGGTCGTGTTTTTGTCAAAGCTCAGCGTATAGGTCACCGGAGGATCTGGAGTATGGAGTGCTGCGGCAAAGACGTTCCACATCATGCTCGGGAATGTAGCGTCGACCAGATCATTACCCTGTGCCTGGAAAGCGACAACAGCGCCATCGCCACTGAGGCGAGGTTCGGTTACCATAAAGGTACTCGCTTGGGTTACATCGCTCGGTACATGGCTTACTAGTTCAGCATAACCATCGGCAACATTATACCGATACACTTGCGATTGAGAACTGCCATGGTTATATCCGACCAGATTTGTGGAATTCGATTGGAAGGAAACGAATCTGCCATCCTTACTTATTCGAGGGCACCTTGAATTCTGATTCGCTAGCACATTTTCATCATCCCAAGCATGGGTAATAAGCTGTACGCTCGATGGATCGTTCATGTCATAGAGATAGACCTGTGTGAATTCACCCACACCTGTGCCACCGATTACCTCGGTATCATAGGTGGTGAAAACCACCTTGCTCCCGTCAGCCGAAAGATCCGGATAGGGCTGGACACTTGCGATGCCGCCTACTAGACCAAGAGTGCTACCGAGTTTGTGGCTCACAAGACGCATCACTCCCGTGTCAATACCAAACCAATAGACCTGATGGTTTTCGGATGATGCATTCGACGGACTTGCCGGATAGTTGGTCGCTCGCGAACGAAAAACAAGGCTGGAGCCATCAGTGCTGATACGAACAGTCGAGGCATCTTGATTACCATTCTGTGTGATGATACTGATCGGGGTAGCGAGATCTGCATCATAGAGATAAATCTGCTGAGCGCTTGAGCCAGGACCTGACGCGGTCAGATTCGTTGCTTTTGAAATAAAAGCGATCCTCTTCCCGCTCGCATCAATAGAAGGAGCTTCTCCAACACCGCTGTAACCTGAGTGCTCATTACCGGGTGTGTTGGGAGCACCGACAGCGTGACTGATAAGTTTCATCTCATCATTGAGCGTATCGTAGCGATAGATCTGCGCATAGTTCGAGGGCGCGTTGGGATTCGTCAGATTGGAAGCGGCTGATACGAATACGACATATCTGCCTGTAGGGTCGATATTCGGCCAGACCGAATCGTTATTACCTCCCCCGGGTGCACCAGTAGCAGCTTTACTGATAAGCTTGGTCATCTTAGTCACCGTATCATAAAGATATACTTGAGCACTACCATTCGGGTTGTCAGCTGTGAGATTGGTCGCGTTCGAATAAAAGACGATCTTTGTTCCGCTGACATCGATATTGGAGAACACTGACTGTTCGTTCCCGCTGTATGAGGGGTTCCCGTTGGCATGGGAAACGAGCGAAACGGTCGCTGCCCCTGCTGTTGCCGGCAACACGCTGACAAGGATCATCAGTACACTCAGACCGACGAACAGCGCTACCTTACTGGAGCGCTTGGAAATGGTGGAACAGGTCGTGAGTATCACACACTCTTTCATTGAACCCTCCTATTAACGCATCAACGCGTTACGATCCCATCGGTATAACCTTGTGCCGCGGTGATTATTCTGTATGGTCTAGCGCCACATATGAGTACATGATAACCCATTCGAAATAAGGATTATAAAATACCATGCAAGAATGATGGCGTTACTTCTCGCCCCGAAACGGCTCCATCGTAGCCGAGGTCTCGCTCGAGATGCCTTCTCGGCTCAATACCGCGGCGACCGTTCGCAGCAGGATGCTCATGTCCAGATCGAACGAGCGAGAATCAACGTATTCGACGTCGTTGGCGAACCGCTCAGACCAAGTGAGCGCATTGCGCCCATTGACCTGCGCCAACCCGGTCAGCCCGGGACGCACCTCATGGCGACGAGCCTGCGACTCGCTATAGAGCGGCAGATACTCGGGCAGAAGCGGACGCGGTCCGACGAAGCTCATGTCCCCGATGAGGATGTTGAAGAGCTCGGGCAACTCATCGAGAGAAGTCGAGCGCAGGAGCTGTCCGAAACTCGTCAGGCGTTGCTCGTCATCGGCGCTCCCCTCTTCCATGGTGCGGAACTTGTAGAGGGTGAAGAGTTTACCGTCCTTGCCCGGACGCTCCTGTCGAAAAAGGACCGGCGCGCCCATATTCGCCCAGACCAGCAGGGCGATCACCACAAGCACCGGCCAAAGGAGTAACAACAGTGTTGCAGCACCTAAGAGATCAAGCACGCGTTTTGTCGAGTCATACGGCTTTGTCATACCTTAATCCTACCTGTAAAGTCGCGCTAATAGCTTATCTGTATTCGTTTTGCTTTTATCAGAGTTTTGGTGCATAGTTAGGTCACTATGGAAAATGAAAAAGCACCTCTCATATCGATCGTCATTCCGCTCTATAACAAAGAGGATTATATCCGGTCCTGCCTCGAGTCGCTGGCAGCTCAGACGTTCAGCGACATCGAGGTCATCATCGTCGATGATGGCTCGACCGACGGGAGCACCGCGATCGTACGCCGCACCTGTCGCACCAATCCCAAGTTCATCTATCTTCGCCAGGAAAACGCCGGAGTCAGTGCGGCGCTCAATACCGGTATCGCACAAGCTCGTGGTACCTATATCGTGCGCATGGATGCCGATGACTGGGCTGAGCCGACGATGCTCGAACTCCTCTATAAAACCGCTCGAACCTATGATGTGCCTCTAGTCCGTTGCGGAATCATACGCGAGTTCGCTAACGGCAAGACGCGCGCGATCCCGTGCACGAAAACACTCATGGAGACCACCGGTCTGTGGTGCTTCAACAGGCTTTTCGGCAAGATCGATCGCGCATTTATGACCGCCTGCGCGACCCTGTATCATCGTCGTCTGCTCGATGATACCACTATCACCTTTTCGACCGAGCTGACCAATCTTGAAGATATGCTTTTCAACGCGCGCATCTTCTCACTCGACACCTCGATCGTGCTTCTGCCTGAGGATCTCTACCATTATCGGCAGACGGGCGATTCCCTCTCCGAGAAGACATTCATCGAACTACCGGAGCAGTTGGGTATCTTCGAGACGCTGATGCAACGCTACGTGCTCTCCCGCCAGCCTGATCTCGCCGATGTCTACAGTAAGTATCGGGGAACCGCGTTCCTTACGACCGCGGCGTCTATGAGCACTTTCGGGGTCGATGGTATGAAAGCGCTGAAAGAGTCCGCCATGTTCGACGCGCTGGTCGCTACCAAGGATGGGGCACACTATCCACCGCCCTTGTTGCGATTGATGCAGCTGTTGGGCACCGAAAAATACCAACGCGCAAATCTTTTGACGAAGCAATTGTTCATCGGGCGTGCCGCCCACCGGGTCATCCGCGCATTCTAGACGGGACA
>WRDL01000128.1 GCA_009784095.1 Coriobacteriia bacterium
GCTTGCGGGTGGGAGGAGGAGAACCCTGTGAAGGCGATTGCGACCTATGGAAGCAATCGGTCCGAGCACAGCGAGGTCTACAATCGCGAAGCGATTGTTCGACTCCTTCCATCCCAGCCAAAAATCCAAAAACTACCATTCCTCCTCTTGTGCCCCCTCATCGCCTTCGGCTTCCTCTTCGGGTGCATCAGCTCCCGGGATCAAGTGGGTGAGTTCCATCACCGGTGGGCGAGCGGGATCGAGCACCAGGGTCGGATCGAACAGATCCCAAAGATCGTCAGCGACGCCGATGCTGTTGAAGTAGATGCGATATCCATCGAGGTTTCTGCGATTCATACGCAGATAATCGTCTCCGAGCCAGACTTTATAGTGATCGGGGCTTACCCCGCAAAAGATCCTAAATCCCAGATCATAGAAGAACTGGAAACGTGCCTCTGACCGGTCGTAATTCTCCCAGCCCTGAAAATCTTCGCCGAATGCAAGGATCAACACATCGGTCGGACCGACGATCGGCTCGACATTGCCGGTCCATCTCTGCGCGTCCGCCACCAGATCACCGAGCGGATCCGAACCGGCCTTGAGGTGCCCCCATGTGTGACTGGCGAACTGCCAACCATCTGCCTTCATGGCATCTGCCACCTCTTTTGCCTTCTGACGTTCAGCCTCCAGATCGAAATCCGGGTGCTCAGCAAGAAATGCCGCTTGCTCCCCATCCATTTCGGGATGCCCATACCCATAGGTCTCATCGGTGCGATAACCCAAAACCCCGTTATAACCGGTCAGCGCGATGATCCCTTTCGCTCCCTTATACGATGCGTCGGGATGTTGTTCAATGAATTGGTCGAGCAGAGGAACGACATCGTAAGCACCGTAGAGTATGGTCCCATCACTTTGCTCATATTCCGCAACGACGGCGCCTTGCTCATCGATAAGCAATCTCGAGGCGAGCCCATACCTTCCATAGTTATGGTAATAACTCACATCATCGATCGACATCACGAACGCCTTCTTGTCCGGTGGGAGCATGATGATCCCCGGCTCGAAGACGATCCTGCCGTTCTCATCGGTGGTCTCATGGATCAGATCGTGGATGCTCACCAGGACGAATCCGCGATCATACATCTCCTGGGTGATCATATTGAACTCATCGACGGTCGTCATCCACTGATTCATGCCTTGGGATTGACCGTCCCAATCGTGCTCGGCAAAAGCCCTCTGTGGATCAACGATGAGTGAGTGGTAGAAGATGTGGGTCACAGAGAAGATATCGACCGGGACAAGCGTCTCTTTTATGGCTTGATAACTCGCGATGGCCTCACGCATCTCCGCATCGTCTGCAAAGGTCGGCCAAGTCTTGATCAGTTCGATCGCACCGTCGTAGTCATAACTCGCAGCCAGTGTGGCGGCATGGGTGAGTATGTCCTGACGTTTCTGCCCGCTGCCCGATGTCGGCGTAGCGAGTAGCGTAGGCGCCGCATCACTTGGCGTGGAAACCGACCTGATGCCATCCGTCAAAATCCCTACACCTACCAAGACACCGAGAAATACGAGCGAGCACACTCCCACTATCGACAAGAATTGTCTGTCGGATCCTTTGAGCGGAGGGCCGAACCAGTGTGTGAGCAATGCGGCGCGGTCAAGTGGCTCGTGAGAGCGTAGCGGCTTCTCGATCTTGCGATATTCGATCTCATCGCGACGAAAGGCTCCTATGGTGCGCTTATCTCCCTCCAAGGCGTGATCCTTTACTGAGCGCTATCCTTTTTGGTATCGCAATTATAGCAGGGTTCACCACCTACCATGCAAAAGGATGGACTGTGTATCAGCCCGTCCCCGTATCCTGAAGCTGGATCCAACCGATCGAACCGAGAATGATCGCTCCACCTACGATGAGCGAGGCGGTCAGCGTCTCACCGAAAAGGAACGCTGCGACAATACCTACGATGACCGGTTCGACCATCGAGGTGATGGTGGTATGGGTCGGTGAGATGATGCGCAATGCGGTCAGGAATGCACCAAAGGGCAGGATCGTGGCGATCAGTGACATCGCAAGCACTATAAGGGCGACACGCTCCTCCCTGAACACGACGAATATGTCATCAGGCCCTAGCACGACCATCCACATCAACGCAGCAAAGAACAGACCGTAGAACAACAGCCCGATCGGTTGTATCCGCTTATCAGCATGGGCGCCCATGACCGAGTACAATGCGAAAAAGAACGCCGAGGTAAGACCCCAGATAAGTCCCTCTGAAGTGATCGTCAACCCACCCGGAGCGAATGCGCCGACCGCGATCGCGCTTCCCAGTATCGCGGTGATCACACCGACGACCATCTGCCAGCGCAATTTATGTTTGAAGAGGATCACCGCGAAGGCGAGTGTGAATATAGGTGCGAGATATTCGAGTAGTATCGCTGTCGCTATATTGGTGAGCGATATCGTCTTGAAGTAGGTGAACTGCATACCTGCGGCGGCAAGCGCCCCGAACACGACCAGATAGAGCGCGTTCTTCCACGACCAGGGCACCTTGAGCGCTTTGCGATCGAACAGCAGTAGATACACCCCCAGGATCGGCGCGGCGATGCAGACACGCGCGGCGGCAAGGATCTCCGGGGTGACATAGGGCGCGTGCAGAAAGATCCATTTGCTGCTCAGTCCTCCGGCGGCCCAACCGCATGCGGCAAAGAGGGCAAGTGCGTACCCGCGCCACGGGTGATCTCTTTTCATGAGTGCGCTACAACCTTGCCCGATATAACTTGCCCAGTGCATGACCGAATACTTCCAAATCGCGCAGATCGGTATAGCTGATATCGCGGGTCTCGACGATCTCGTGAGGTGGATTTGGGTCGAAGATGAGACCGTACTCGTCAGCTCTCTCCCACAGCAACGTCCCGGGAAGAACATGAAGCGTCGAGGCTTGCACGATACCGGGGTCCGCATCGAGTGCAAAATGAAAACTGTCGAGTATGTCTTGTACCGTGTCTCCGGGAAGCCCAATTATCAGATCGGCCTCAACACGGATACCCACCCGTTTGCACGCCTCAACTCCCGCCCGATAGGCTTCCTTGTCGAGCGTCCGATTGCATCGCTCCAGCGCCTTGGGACCGACCGTCTGAGGACCGGTCTCAACACTGACCACTCCCGCGCGCGCAAGGAGTGCGGCCTGCTCGTCATCGATACTCTCGATATCGACCTCGATCGTATGAAGACGGAGTCCTTGCTCGACATAGGGGGCCAGGATGTCGGAAAGCCTTTCCAGACGCTGCCTCGTGAGATTGAAGACGCTATCGACGAAGCTGAACGATCGCATGCCGGGAATCGCCGCCATACGCTCGATGTCGTGTGCGATACGCTCC
>WRDL01000129.1 GCA_009784095.1 Coriobacteriia bacterium
GATGAAGCGACCTCCAGTATCGATACCCGCACCGAAAGGCTGGTGCAGGCGGGTATGGATGCTTTGATGGAAGGACGCACCGTGTTCGTTGTCGCACATCGTCTGTCAACGATCGTCAACAGCGACATCATTATGGTGATGGAGCATGGACGCATCATTGAACGGGGTGATCATCACGAGTTGATGCAAAAACAGGGACGCTACTATCAGCTCTATACCGGTGTGTTCGATCTTGTGTAAAGTTCTGGCTTTCATGGAGACAGACCGGGCTGTCTGAGCATTATCACCACTTGTTGGCTTGACACCACAAAACATTGTTATCGCAGGTGGCCCGGACAAGAAGCTCTCTCCCACAACTTTTACTTGCTCGTCTGTTCCAGAAAGTCGTTTTACTTCACCTTCGCCGCGTGCCGTAATAGGTCCTAACGACGAACCACGAGCCGAAGTATACCGCGAAAGCACGGGGCAGGTAGTACCTACGTTACGAGCAAGAGTTCAAGGAGGTTTCAAACCGATGGCACAGACACAGCATTCGCAGATAACAGGACAGGTGTTCAACATCCAGCGGTTCTCAACGCACGATGGTCCCGGTATTCGCACGACCGTCTTTCTAAAAGGTTGCCCACTCCGTTGCGCCTGGTGCCAAAATCCTGAGTCCCAAAGTCTGGAGCCCGTACTTCTGCTCAATAGTGATCGCTGCACGGTCTGCGGGCGCTGCATCAAAGCGTGCCCCCACGGAGTCAACACCATAGATTGCGGGAAGCTGGTCATGGAGCGGGAGAAGTGTACGTTTTGCGGTGCCTGTATTCCCGCATGTCTGATCGAGGCACGCACCATCGAGGGCAAGACCATGACGGTCGAAGAGGTCATGACCGAAGTTGCCAAAGACTATCTTTCGTATGAAAGCTCGGGAGGTGGCTTGACAATTTCTGGTGGCGACTGCGAGATGCAACCCGCGTTCACCGTAGCGCTTCTCAAAGCTGCTCGATCCGAGGGGATACATACCGCCGTCGAGATCACGGGAGTGTATCCCTGGGATAAGGTCAAAGCTATCACCGATGAAGCGGATTTCATCCTCTATGACCTTAAACATATGGACGATGCGCGACACATAGAAGGCACCAGAGTATCGAACAAGCATATTCTTGAGAACGCGCGTCATCTGGTCGAGCAGGGCAGACCGATACTGTTCCGCATCCCGCTTATCCCCGGCTATAACGACAGTCGTGAAAATGTAGAGGCGACCGCCCGGTTCGTTGCCGATCTTTTTGGGAGTGCAGTCAGCGACAAACTCGAACTCCTACCCTATAACAACCTGGGGGAAGACAAATACGATCGCATGGACTTTGACGGTCCGCGTCCAAAACACTCACGCCAAGAAGACGACTACATCGCCGAGCTCAACGCGCTGGTAGCTGCGATATGAGGCTCGCCGTTCTACATCGCCGAGCTCAACGCGCTGGTAGCAGCGATATGAGGCTCGCAATTCATGGTAGGAAGACCGCAGGGTTCGACCTTGCGGTCTTACGATAACGAGGAAAGGAGAATGTTTATGACGAAGACTGCCGTCGAGAACGACACTTCGAAGAGTGCAAAGAAAGGAGGAAAAGTCGATTACCAGTCCTTTGCGGATACGTCACGTGGTGAGACCATTTGGGATAGTTTGAACCCTATGCGCTATTCGCAGACGATCTCGCTTGCGCGCGCTCAGATCCTGACGGATGCGTACGAGGAGTATGATGGCTATCAACTCTTTCACAAGCGCGGTCTGGCGATAGCAAAGATCTTGCGAGAGATCCCGATCTATCTCGATGACGACCAGTTGCTTGCCGGCGATTTCGCCGCAAAGCCTATGGCTCCTGAGTTCCATCCCGACCTTGCGGGTGCCTGGTTGGGCGAATATGCCGAGAATTTCGGCACCGAAGGCAGTGAGAGCTTCTTCGGGTTTGCCAGTGACGAAGAGTGCCAACAGGCAAAGGATATTTCGCATTTTTGGCGCAATATCGGTGGTAAGGAAATGTATCTGAAATTCATCGGTGATGAGGAAGTCGCCTTTGAGGACAAGATCGGTGAGGCGAACGGTTGGATCGTCAACACCGTATCTGAAATGTTCGCTGAGAAAGCCTGGTGCGTTCCCGACCTTGCCCGTTTGGTCACCAAGGGTATCCGGGGGTTGCTGGCTGACGTTGATGAGCGCCTCGAGCGTTTGCTTATCACCACACATGAGGAATACATGGCGCACGAGTTTTTGGTGGGACTCAAAGAGATACTTCTTGCGGGAATCGACTATGCTCACCGCTATCGCGATCTGGCACTCGCAAAGGCTGCCGAGGAAACGAACCCGCAGCGCAAGGCCGAGCTCGAAGAGCTCGCCCGCGTGTGCGATCGCGTTCCGGAGTATCCTGCAGAAACGTTCCAGGAAGCGCTCCAGGCCACGTTCTTCGGTATCCTCATGATCTTTTACGATACACGTACCTACGGTATGGGGTATGGTCGTGTCGATCAGTACATGTATCCCCAATACCAAGCTGATATCGCCAACGGTCACATCGATGACGAGTACGCCACGCAGCTCCTTGAGTGCTTCCGCGTCAAACTCATGGGCAAACGCCAATTCTGGCCAGACGTCATGGTCGCCAATCTGACCGCAGAGTCCCACTTCCATAACTGTGTTATCGGTGGTGTTGATCCGATGACCGGCAAAGATGCCACCAACGAATTGTCCTACCTCTGGCTTGAGGCAGCGACGCGCGTCAAAACGCCGCATCCGACCCTGTCGGTACGTTGGCACGCACAGATCGATCGCAAATTCATGGATCGCGCCCTCGAGGTCGTTTCCATGGGCATGGGCTTTCCCGCGTTCTTCAACGATCAATCATCCATCACGTACCTTCTTTCCCGTGGTTACACATTGGAAGAGGCGCGCGATTACGCGGTCGGCGGTTGCGTTCTGCATCAGGTACCGGGTAAGCAAAGTGTGGTCTGGCCGTTGGTCACCAACTACGGCAAGATCATGGAGCTCGCGCTCTACAATGGCTTCGACCCTCGTATGGATGAGCAGATGAGCATCGAGACCGGTGATTTCGCCAAGATGGATACCTTCGACGAATTCGTCGAGGCGTTCAAGGCACAAAGTCGCCACTGGGCAGAGATCTCGACCAAGAGTAGCCGTGCTTGTCGTGTTGAGCATGGTGATAGCTTCCCCGAGGTCTTGATGTCAGCCTTTATCGATGATTGTATCGAGCGCGGAAA
>WRDL01000130.1 GCA_009784095.1 Coriobacteriia bacterium
GAGACACCTTTCTCGACGGACAGATGCGCGAGGTACTCGTCGATCGCTGTCGATAGTGCGGTCATGCGTTACGGAGCGGTCGGCTCGTCGTTGATAGTTTCAGCAGAATCGGGTGATCGATCGTCGACCGATGTCGGTGGCAAGTCACAGGTGAGCGGGCATGAAGCACAGGAACTGGGTTGACACCCCGCGCCATCTTCACCGGCAGGTGGGTTCTTGGTCTCGAGAAAGTCACTGATCGCCTGTTCGGCGGCCACGGTGCCGATCTGTGCAGCGATCATCCCGGCGGAAGCCGCCGCCTCGAAGAACACCGGGTCATCGGCATATCCACGCCCCATGGTGGTCACCTCGATATCCCCCAGATGAGCCTGGTCGAACATCAGCTCATCGAAGAACACCCCTTGGTGCTGAGCGAGACCGTCAAGTGTGTCGAGCTGCTCATCGACCCGTTGCCGTTGGGTTTTGTCACTCAGGGCCGGTATCGCTAGTATCGCCGGTGCGTGCGCAATGACCTCGAGAGCGGTCAGCGTGTGATGGCTGATACCCTGGTGGCGCTCCCGCTTATCGGCGAACGACATACGGAGCGTCGCGATGGGACGCCCGCCCAAAGAGGTGACCGCGTTGATCGCCTCGCCTTGTGCGATGCCACCATTTCCGAAGGGGGTCGCGGTCCCGGCAACTCCCGGACCGATGGCGACGATCAGGACGTCGCAGGCGCACACATGACAACCACAGAGTAGACCTGAATAGAGGTTGATCGCCTCATACTGTCCGCCGAGCGCTTGTCCGACCGTGATGGTCGCATCCAGCAGTCCGCTCTCGACACATTGCTTGATCAGGTGCGAATAGTCCAGATGCAGCGCTGCCTGGTCGGTCATGATATAGCCGACGCGCAGATGTGGCGCTTCGGCTTTGACGGTCGCCGCCACTATGGGGACCTGAGAGTGTAGGCCACAACAGACGACCGGTATATCCTCGAGCGAGGAGACCTTTTTCATGATGGTGTGCGAGGATGCCTCGGGAGCCTCGCATGCGAGCACATCGCGCTGAAGTGGAGTGTAGCGCAGTTTCATCATGTGGCCGCCGCTCTCATCGGAAAACGCAACGCCCTCGGGTCTTTTCCCCTCTGCGATCACCGCGACAATGAAATGATCTCCGCCGGTACCGAGCTCCAGATCGACCGCGGTCGTATTGAGCAGAACACGATCGGCGGCAGCAACCGGACCGACAAGATCGGGATAGGCGATCGCTCGCGCCGTGCCTTCTCGCCCATCGACCTCGACGGTGCAGTGGTCGATATCTGCAGAAACTACGGTACCCCAAACAAGATTCATATCCGAATCACTCCTTACGTGGAATTGTCTTCAGGCGAGTGCAGCTACGATGGTTTGTTCGCGATGGCGGCGCCGATGAAGTCGCGGATCAGTGGAGCCGGACGCGTCGGACGCGATTTATACTCGATATGCGCCTGCGTACCGACGAACCACGGATGATCCGCAAGCTCGATCGCTTCGATGAACTCGTCATCACCCGAGACCGCGCTGATGATCAGACCGGCCTTCTCAAGCTCCTCGCGATAGGCGGAGTTTATCTCATAGTGGTTGCGGTGCCGCTCATCGATGCTGGTGTCACGATACGCCTGCGCGACCTTGGTGCCTTCTGCCAGCTTCTCGGTATGGGCGCCCAATCGTATCGCGTGACGATGCGTGTTCGGATCATCGGTATTGCTCTGGTTGAGGATGATCAGAGGATGCGGAGTATCGGCGTCGAACTCGATCGAGTTAGCACCCTCAAGGCCCGCGACATTGCGTCCGAAATCGATGAGTGCCGCCTGCATACCCAAACAAATACCCAGATACGGTATGTCGTTCTCGCGCGCATATTGGGCGGCTGCGATCTTACCTTCGCAGAAGTCTACCCCGAAACTGCCGGGCGCTAAGATACCATCATAGTCGCCGTCGGCCAGCGCGGCGGTCACCTGTTCGGGGGTCAGCGTCTCCGAGTCGATCCAACCGATATCGATGCGCTGTTTGTGAAAGACCCCCGAGTGCTTGAGCGCCTCGATCACCGAGAGATACGCGTCAGGTAGTGTGACATATTTACCGACCATCGCGATACGCACGGTATCACCGAGCTCCTTGGTCGCCTGGATGTATTGCTCCCACTCGGCTAGATCGCTCTCCCCGACCTCGAGGCCGAGGAATTTGGCGACCGCCAGATCGAAGTTCTGGTCGCGCAGTGACAGCGGCACCTCGTAGATCGAGGGCACATCAAGCGCGGCGATGACGTGATCTTTGGGCACGTCGCAGAAGAGCGAGATCTTTGCGATCTCGTCCTCATGGATCTCATGCTCTGAGCGACAGACGATGAAGTCAGGATGCAGACCCAGACCGCGCAACGTCTGCACACTGTGCTGGGTCGGCTTGGTCTTGAGCTCGGATGACGCGGTGATATAGGGGAGCAACGTAGCGTGGACATGACAGGAGTTACCCGGTCCCAGCTCGTAGCGCATCTGACGCAGCGCCTCGACAAACGGTAGTGACTCGATGTCGCCGACCGTGCCACCGATCTCGGTGATGACCACATCGGCCCCACTGTCCTGTGCCAGCTTTGTGATGCGGTCCTTTATCTCATTGGTGAGATGGGGAACGACCTGCACGGTACCGCCTCCGAAATCACCGGCGCGCTCACGCGCGATCAGCGATTGATAGATAGAACCGGCGGTGACCGTTGCGGCATTGGTCAGGTTGACGTCGATGAAGCGCTCGTAATGGCCCAGGTCCAGATCGGCCTCGGTACCATCGTCGGTGACGAATACTTCGCCGTGCTGAAAAGGTGACATGATGGAGGGGTCGACGTTGAGATAGGGATCGAGCTTTTGAAGCACCACCTCGAGACCGCGAGACTTCAGCAAACGACCCAGAGATGCCGCAATGATGCCTTTTCCAACAGAGGAGACCACTCCTCCGGTCACGAAGATGTGCTTTGTCATGTCTACTCTTTCTATTCTATTTTTGCCTTTTTCTGTTATCTTACTCGCCGTTATTTAGTCTACCAATGTTATCGAGTTTCTTAAGCAACGAATTGTTTTCAATTAGGCTACTATATGATATTTTTTCGCTTGCCAGATTAAGGTAGAGCATGATGACCACATAGATCGCGATCGCCCAGTGCGGCATGACCGAAACGGCGAATACCCCCGCCACGAATCCGGCAGCGTTCGCCCCCGCATCCCCCAGCATCGC
>WRDL01000131.1 GCA_009784095.1 Coriobacteriia bacterium
CCGAAGGATCGCACGACCCAGGGAAGTGCGCAGTCCGAGCATCGCGAGGTCTCATGACTTTGCAGAGCAAAGGCATGCGAGTCCCCCGGCTGGCTCCAGAGTACTGATGACCTGCATCTGCGGGTCTTTTTGTGAACATGGGATCTCAGTATTGCAACTGCGTTTTATCGGTAACCTTTAAGAGCTGATGATGTGCGCTACTATTATAGTGAGAAGGAACAAATCCGCAATTTTGCGTGCGCCGGGATGACGAGGAAGGGACTATGTCGAAGACTGCTCTAGATACCACGACCGACACCACCACCAAGCCTAAGAAATCGTTCGTCGCGCGAGCGAATGACCTTATCGCGAACAAAGCCGCACTGATGCTTTCCAGTATGTGGATGTTCTGGGTCATTATGATCGTTCTCGCTATCGCGTATGGCATGCAACCACCGAAAGGTGCCTACGAGATCGTGATATTCTTTGTCGGTGCGGGATTTCAGGCGATCGCGCTTCCGGTCCTCGCGTTCGTGAGCAATATCCAGGGAGATCGTCAAGAGGCAAAGCTCGACAAAATGCAGAAGGATATCCACAAGGAGCTCAGGCTCATCAAGAAACTGATCAAAGAAGTCAAAGAGGAACAATCGCGATTAGAAGAGTTGCACGGAATGAGTCATGGCTCGCCAAAAAATGATGATTCGGCTATGTTGCCGCCTAATGTATAGCGCTTAGTTCGGCTCGTCGATACCGGCGGCCATCTTTTTTCGCACCCGCTGAATAGCGCCGTCGACCGCTTTTGCGGTGATACCAAGTTGAAAAGCGATCTCCGAATACGAATACCCACGAGCATAACGTACGAGCACTTCGCGCTCACGCTCGGTCAGTTTCGTCTCGATGAACGTCGAGAGCTGCCGGGAGTAATCCAGGGCGAGCAGGCGTTCCTCGGGAGTCAGTTGCGCGGTGTCGGAGAGCACCTGATGGTTCTCGGTCCCATTCTCATCGTCGATTGAAGCGGCCGTGGTCAACGTGCCGTGCTTCTTGCTGGACTCGCTTCGCAACGCGCTGATCATCTCGTTGCGGATACATGTCGAGGCGTACGTCTTAAACGCGGCACCCATATCGAGACGGTAGGTGCGGATAGCCGAGAGCAGACCGATGTAGCCGTGCTGCACCAGATCGTCCTGGGTGCCGGTGCGCGATATGAGCCCTTCTCGACTGATGATGGTCGCGACCAGAAGGCTGTAGCGTGAGACGAGCTCTTGCTCGGCGTCCATATCGTCACGCTGTGCGCGCAAGACGAGCGCCTCGTCGGTCTGAGGGCGCGCCATCAGGTCCCACTTTCGTTGAGTTTCTCGAGCGCGGCGAGCGCCTCTGGTGAGAGTCGATCATCAAGGCTCGAGCGCATCGAGTGTTGACGATTGTCCTTTTGCCACTCATGGAAATCCTCACGCATCTCCTCTGCGAATTCCCGCGAGGATTTACGCATGACCGTTCCGCTCATGACCGTCCATTGGATCGTCGCGTCACTGGTGATGACCTCGACGGTGTCGCCGCGATCGCGCGCCTGATGCGAGAGCTTCTCGATCACACTGTCGGCCGAGCGCCCATGCGGTGAGAAGATCACCGTCACCCCGATCTGATTTTGGGGTTCACCAAGTGAGGTCGGGTTGGAGTAGCCATCGAACACGACGGTCACCTTGGTCTCTTTGGTCGCAAGCGCCGCGACGTCCCCGATCAGCGCATCACGCGCCTGATCGAGATCTCCGCGATCTGCCAGTGCGAGATAGGGCACGGTCTGGCGTATCACGTTATAGCCATCGATGATTATCTGATGCATGTGCCTGAGTCGGTAAGGTCTGGGACAGTGGGGTCGGGTCCTTTTGTCCCATTTATCCCCTTTTCCCCACTTGGGACAAAAGGAACCGACCCTACTGTCCCACTTTGCCTGGACCATTCGTAGGCGAGTACGGTACATGCTTGCGCCACATTAAGCGATCCGACCTGACCTGCTTGGGGAAGCTTAACCAGGAAATCACAGCGCTCCTGCGTCAGCCGTGCGAGTCCCTCGCCTTCCGATCCCATCACGAGTGCGATCCGGCCGCTGAGCGGTGCGTACCATGCGATCTGCTCAGCGTGCTCGCTTGCGCCCGCGACCCAGAAGTTATCCCTTTGAAGACGTGCGATCGTCTGGGCGATGTTGGTGACCTGCACCAGCGGCAGGTGCGCCAATGCTCCGGCGGCCGCCTTCCACGCCGCGGGAGTGATTCCTACGCTCCTGTTCTCCGGGATGATGACCGCCGAAGCGCCCACCACCTCGGCGCTGCGCACGATGGCTCCCAGATTACCCGGATCACTGATGTGGTCGAGCACGATGATGAGCGCGCAGGACTCGTTGACAACCTTGGTGAGCACCTCGTCGAGTGAAGCGAACGGGAACGGTGATGCTTGAGCGATCACTCCTTGATGTGCCCCGCGTTCACTGACGCTGTCCAGCTCGCCTCGTGCGACCTCATCGCACACTACTCCCTGCTCGCTACAGAGTCTCTTTACCAATTCAAGCGAGCGATCCTGCTTGGTACCTCGTGCGATCATCACGCGCGCGATCGGAACATGCGCCTTGAGCGCCTCTATGACCGCGTTGCGTCCCTCGATCACACTCTTGTCTTTAGGCGTCCACCGCACCCCTTCTTTTTTATGGGGTTCGTTCCTATCGTGTTTAGCCACGTCTCAGCTCTTCCGTACGACCCGCGCGCCCTGCGCGGTATCCTCGATCGAATAACCGAGTGCATCGATCTCATCGCGGATCTGATCCGCGCGCGCCCAATTCTTCTCCGCGCGTGCCTGTTGGCGCTCCTCGAGCAATACCTCGAAATCGACCGCGCTCTGGCCGGACGCCTGGTCCGTCCCTTCGAACGCGATCTCGACCCCGAGAGCACCGAGCAGCTCCTCGAGCAGATCGTCTGCCTGTGATAGGAGGAGCCGACTCTGCGACCCCACCCCGGTCTGGAGGAACGCGTTACCTTGCTTGACGATCTCGAAGATCGCACCCAGCGCACCCGCGGTGTTGAAGTCATCATCCATATCGTCGATGAACTTTACGCGGGCGTTCTCGAGCGCTTCGGCGAACGCTGCGTTTCGCTGTGCACCGACAG
>WRDL01000132.1 GCA_009784095.1 Coriobacteriia bacterium
GAGGTGACCATGTTGTCACGCAAGTAGTCGAATCCGAACTCGCTGTTGGTACCGTACGTCACGTCTGCGAGATAGGAGCGTCGACGCACCGCAGGATCCATCTGTGAGTATAAGAGCCCCACGTCAAGACCCATGAATCGATAGATGCGTCCCATCCATTCGCTGTCACGTTTTGCGAGGTATTCATTAACGGTCACCACATGCACACCACGACCGGCCAGAGCGTTCAGATAGACCGCAGCAGTCGCGACCAATGTCTTACCTTCACCGGTCTTCATCTCGGCGATCTGCCCCTCATGAAGGACGATCGCTCCGATCAGTTGTACATCGAAGTGACGCATCCCTGTTACGCGTACCGATGCCTCGCGTGCCGCCGCGAACGCCTCGACGAGTAGATCATCGAGCGTTTCCCCTGCGGCGAATCGCGCACGGAACTTCTCGGTCAGACCCCTGAGCTCCTCATCAGAAAGTGCCTGCATCTGCGGCTCGATCGCATTGATCTTCTCAACGGTCGCCTCATAGCGGGCAAGTTGCTTGCCCGATCCGATCGACAGGAGTTTCGTTAGTATGTTCGCCATCTATTTGCCTCTCATATTCTTGAACCTTTGAGTATGGTAGCACAGCGACCACTTCCTACGGAGAGCTTATACTCACTCTCACACGAAACCCATCGCTTACCCAAAGGAGTTTATTCTCTTCTTGTTTATTTGATTTTCCTTGTGCATGAGAATTCACACATCGCGCGAAAAGCCGCGTTTCTCGCTCAAGATCTCGAATAGTTCGGGCGAGGTTTTCTCACATAAAGTTTCGATCTGTGCAATGTGCACTACTTGCGTCAAGTGGAATCTGTTAGTGATTCCTCTTCCCTTTTTCTTCTCTTCCCTATCAGAAGGATGATATATAGACCGATCGCACCCAACAAAACCCAGGTGATCGGTCTGTTGAGATCACCGGTCTTCGGTAGTTTACTGATCAGATTGCCGATCTGTTGCCAGGGGCTTGGTGGCTTTGACGCGCTGTATGAATTCGTGAATGCAAGCGTCTCTGCGTCTCGCCCATAGTTGTCCGTAATGGCACGCTCCAGTACTAACTGCCCATCGCTTAACGCGGTCACGGTGTCAGTGATGGTGTAGATCGTTTTGTCGTAGGTGTATCCGGTCTCCTTGGTGTCCACTTCGGAGATTGTGTAAGTATAGACCCCTTGGTCGGTATACGTACACCACCCGAAGTCCTTTTCTCCTTCACCCACAATCTCCATCGTCTTGATCCCGTTACTGCTTCCCGGCGGCATCGGATGTGTCGGATCGTTCGCCTTCATTTCGAACACGAACGTGCCCACAGTCGTCGGCTTGTCGCCAGTGAGAGTCTTCTTTATCGGAGGATCCAGCGCTACCGGTGTGAGCGGACCATCGTAGAGATACTTTTGGTCATAGACTATCTGGTCGACCTTCTCCCCGTCAGAGTTATAGATCACTGTGTAGTAGGCCAAGCTGTTACCGACATAGACCTCGATCGTATAAACCTCCTGATCCAAGAGATAATACGGAGATTCCGGAGGAACACAGAAGAGTTTGTAGGTCACAATAGACAACTTGGTGAAGTTGATGGGCCCGATCTCGATCGTGTCTGTCCCTGAAAGTGTGAAATCATAACCTAGGGCATCGCCCCCAAAGGGCATCGGCTGTGTCGCGGTATCAGGTGAGAGCCGGTAGGTGATCGTATCCGAGGGTTCTACCACACTACCGATATTGGTGAACGTCTGGGAGACGTCTATTACGACTTCTCCGGTAGCTGCACCAACAACGGCAGGAGCGCAGAGGCATATCAGGCAAACGGTCAGCGATACGATCAAGAGGGTCTTGCCTCTCCTCCTCGCTTTCCTCACTATGGCATTGAGCGGTCTCATACCATGTCACCTTCGTTGTTGGTCTCCTCTTGTGTATTCCTGTAGCGTCTCTTTTTCAGAGTCGCCAGCAGTATCAACGCGATCAGGCAGATCAGAAGCAACCCCAGTATGCCGAGGCACCAAGGGTTGCCCACCAACCCATCCAGACAATTGACGATGAGCTCTCCGTTTCGAGAACCATCCTCAGTGTTGAAGGGATTGGCGAACACTTCGTCGGTGATCCTACCCACGAGAATATCTCGCCCGTTTGTCGAGTCTGTCGAACAAGTTGACAGCAACACGATCTTTTCGTCAGGTGTGATATTGATGTCGCGTGTATGCCGCGCTCGATCGAATATCATGTCGATATATGCTTGCTGCTGTTTCCGCTCGGTAATGTGCGTCTTGAACACCGCTGTGTCATATGCGTCAGCATGAAGGAACGCGAAAAATTCCAACCCATGTTCCTGCCCGCCGTAGTACAGCATTCCATAACGGCGGGCTTCGAAATAGTCCTTGTTCTTGAACAACCCGATCTCCCCGAACATGGCGTGCTTTTCCATGTGGTGGCCGTATAAGATCGAGCTAAAATCAGAGAAATCACGACTGCAGTATTTATCGAGGAAGATCGCTCCCGACTGAGAGTACTTCCCTTCGGCGTTCCTGTTGACATAGGTCATATTCTCTTTGCCTTGAACGACCGGATAATCGATATGAGTGCCATATACCTCAAGCCACGCGCAGACATCAGGGTTGATCTCTTGAAGTTCGGCAAAGCTGAGCCCGCCGTTCTCATCGGTCGGCTTGTATACAGCATAGCGTGTTGAGTCCGCAGTCTGATAGACCTGTCTTGAATCCCACAATGCGTAGCTTCCAATGACGATCAAGAGTATGACGGCAATGAGCACTGCCAGATTGACAATGCTGTCTGCCACCTTTATCACTCTTTTGCCCGCCAAGGCCGCTTCGCTCAAGATTCCTCCGATTCTTCGGCGGGCCATACCGTTAGGTACAACCCGCCCTGTCATTTACTTAGCGATAACTATATCTCTTGCGAGACCGTGCGTAGAGATATCCTGCAAGAACGAGGACCGCCAGGACGATCATCGCGATGAAGGGAATATCGTTGATGTTAAGACCCGTTGGGGTATTGCCTTCACGATTATTCGTGTACGCAACGCTATTCTCC
>WRDL01000133.1 GCA_009784095.1 Coriobacteriia bacterium
GATTCCTACAATGAGTACGCACGCGAAGACGTGGTATTCATCGCGCTTGATACCGAGTTCCCACCCCCGAAGGGGCTTGATCCTGACAAGCTCTCGCAGTCACGCATTGCGCGCATGAAGGCGACCGAGCCGTTTACCGAAGCGCGGATGGAGGCGATCGTGCGCTGGAACATCTCCAGTGTCGCAACAGCCGAATGGGCGTCTCTCGTTTATCCTGATCTGTCTGCTGAAGAAGGACTGGATGCGCTCTGGTATGACGTGCTCTCCTGCACGCGTTGTCTGAAAGGTGACCCGATCAAAGCGTGGGATAGGCATGTTAAGAAAAACAACGCCTATCGCGACAAACTCAACGCGGCACGACTTGACGCACTCCATTTCGAGAGTAAATTAGGTACCGATCTGATCGTCGGTCTGCCACGCGGGTATCAATTCTGCGCGACCCAAGAGACCGGCAGCGAAGGCACGCTCTTTATTGCCAACATGCCTAGCGAGGAGACATTCAGCGCTCCGGATCGCTTGCGTGTGGACGGTACCGTGATCGCTTCAAAGCCGCTGATGTATAACAACGAGAAGATCGAGGGACTGCGTTTTGAATTTGTTGACGGTAAAGTCAGCTCATATCATGCCGATCGTGGAGCGGAGCATATCGAGCATCTGCTCGCGACTGATGAGGGAGCGTCCTACCTGGGAGAAGTGGCGCTGGTCCCCCATGATTCAATGGTCTCGAACGCGAACAAACTCTTCTACACTACGCTCTATGATGAGAACGCTTCGTGTCACTTGGCCTTGGGGCGCGCCTATCCTGATACCATCAAAGGCGGGCTGAAGATGACTCCCGAAGAGCTGGTCGAAGCGGGGCTAAATTATTCGCTCGAACACGTCGATTTCATGTTTGGGACACCGGACCTGAAAGTGACCGGCATCACCGAAACAGGAGACAAGATCCCTATCTTCGCGCAAGGTAACTGGGTGCTGTAGAACTTTAGCTGACGTTTGGCAGTTCGTAAGCGAGGCTTATGGTTATTCGCAGTACGCAGCGCTTATTGAATTATGAGCGAGGAATCGTTCGCTCATTCCAGCGTTTTGAGATAGTCGATGACCTCGATATCGATCTTGCCAAAGTCGGCCATACGCTCCTCGAAATTCTCCGTTGAATAGAAGGTATCGAGCGCCTTTTGCATCGCTTTATCCCACGGACCGTCCGGTCCTTCATAGTATCCACCATCGCGCAAGACCTTGAGCATATATGCTTGATGCTCGCCATTCAGATCGATGAGGTTTCCCGGCTTGGTCCGATAAAACAGGATGCGATAGAGTGCAAGGATGCGACGAAGTTCGACGATCGGATCGGGATGCTCGTCAACACGGATATCGATGAAGCGGTCGTTATACCCACCGTAACCGCCGCCTTCTTTTGCGATATAGAGTGCTGCCGCCTGCATACCACGACTGTCGCCACCGGCTGCTTGGGCTGCCATCAACGCCATCGTCAGGCGCTCGGCAAGATCGCCCTCGACCGTTTTGAACGCATCGGCCATCGCCTTGACGGTATCCTCGCCGACCAGGATGTTTCCTTGGCAGGCAAAGTTCTCACCACTGATGCCTCCGGCCCAATACATGCACTCGTCGCCGGTAAAGGTAGCTGAACGCCCTTGGGTATCGACGATGCCGAACTGGCGATGCATGAAACCTTCGTCCTCGGAGATGAGAACCTCTTTTACCTCGTCGGGAGACAGACCCTGATCGAGCAGTTCAAGCCCGCGCAGCCCGAACGAGGTATTGGCCCAGGCTTGGGTTGCGACCGCGCCACTTGACGCGCGTACCCACGGAACCGCATTGCCCACACAGGGAAACTTCGACTGGACCGCCACGCCGATCTCACCGGTGTCAGGGTCACGCCCAACGATCGAGAAGGTCGCGATGCAGCGGGTATCGGTGGCAGGATTCTTGATCATAGTGGTTCCTCTCTTCGAATCGCGCAATAACCGTTCACGTATACCATATGAGCGTCAGTGTAAAACAACTGAGATAGCTTCAGTGTATAGCAATCGATTCGAATTTGAGAGGTTGGATCGGTATTACCGAGTTTTGAGAGGTTGCGCGTTGAAACTTGTGTGTTGAAACTACTGTTTGAGTTTGGGATCGAGCGCGTCGCGCAGCCCGTCGCCTAAGAAGTTCAGCGCAAGCACGACGATAAAGATCATCAGACCTGGCAGTAGTGAAACGTAGGGAGCGTTGCGGATGTATTTCTGACCCTCGGAGAGCATCAGTCCCCACTCGGCAGTCGGTGGCTGAGCACCAAGACCCAGAAAGGACAGACCGGATGCCATGACGATCATCCATCCGACATCCAACGTAGCCGCCACAATGATGGGCGATAACACATTAGGCAAGATGTGCTTGAAGATGATGCGGCTGTTACTGGCACCCAGAGCCGTTTCTGCCTGGATGAATTCTTGCTCGCGCAAACTGAGCACCGAGCCGCGCACGATACGCGCGTAGTAGGGAATGCCGACGATCGCGATCGCGATCATGGCGTTGGTCAGCCCGGGACCTAATGCGGTGATGATCGATATCGCTAACAAAATATAGGGAAACGCCATCAAGATATTGAGCCCGAAGTTCGAAATCGTATCGATCGGCCCTTTATAGAATCCGGCGAACAGTCCGATAAGCACCCCGAAGACCAGTGCGACCGCGACCGCGCCGACCCCGATGGTGACCGAGATACGTCCACCCCAGATCAGACGCGACAAGATATCGCGCCCGGCTTGGTCGGTCCCCAAAAGATGCCCGGGAGTACCGATGGGTTGGAGGCGTCGGGCCAGATCCATCTCGTTAGGCGGATACGGTGCCAGAAGAGGCGCGAATATCGAGATCAGGATGACCGCTAAGAGGATGATTGCGCTGATGACGGCAAGCTTGTCTTTGAGCAGTCGTTTGAACGCATCGCGCCACAGTGAGCGCGTCTCGATCATATCGACCGGATCGGGAGCCGTTGCCGGATCAGGCGCGTCGACCGGGACCAGAAAGCGCGGGTTTTCGATCTCAGGCAGCGCCATCA
>WRDL01000134.1 GCA_009784095.1 Coriobacteriia bacterium
CTCGAGCTCTACAAGCGCCTGCGTCCCGGCGAGCATCCCACCTTGGATGCCGCCCGCTCGCTGCTTGAGGGGCTCTACTATCGCGCTGGACGTTACGATCTGGCACGTGTCGGTCGCTACCAGATCAACAAGAAGCTCGGTCTGGACTATCCTGATGAGCAAGTCACCCTGACGCCGGACGATATCGTGGGAACGATCCGCTACCTGTGCAATCTGTTCGAGGAAAAGCCCGGTTACTCGGTCGACGATATCGATCATCTGGGTAATCGTCGTATTAGCACCGCCGGAGAGCTGATCCAAAATCAGTTCCGCATCGGCTTTGCGCGTATGGCGCGTACCGTCTCAGAGCGCATGGCGACGGCAACCGCTGAAGACATCAGCCCCGAGGCTCTGATCAACATCCGCCCCATCAGCGCGGCGATCAAGGAGTTCTTCGGATCCTCGCAGCTCTCGCAGTTCATGGATCAGACCAACCCGATCGCCGGACTGGCGCACAAACGGCGTCTGTCCGCCATCGGTCGTGGCGGCATCCGCAGCGCACGCGAGGCAAAGATCGACGTGCGCGACGTGCATCCGTCCCACTACGGACGCGTCTGTCCCATCGAGACTCCTGAAGGTATGAACATCGGTTTGATCAACTCGCTGGCAACGTATGCGCAGATCAACAGCTATGGATTTATCGAGACCCCGTATCGCAAAGTGGTCAACGGCAAGGTGACCGACGAGGTCCACCACCTGACCGCTGACGAGGAAGAGCGCGAGGTCATCGCACAGGCCAATGAGCCGATCGATCTGAGGACCGGCAAGTTCGTCAACGAGCGCGTACTCTGCCGCGTCAAAGGAAGCGGTGTCGAAGGTCAATTCGGCGAGCCCGAAGAGCGCTCTCCCAAAGATGTGACCTACATGGACGTCTCACCGCGCCAGATGGTCTCTGCTGTGACGGCGTTGATCCCGTTTCTGGAACACGACGACGCGAACCGTGCGTTGATGGGCGCGAACATGCAACGCCAGGCCGTGCCACTGCTTCGCCCCAAAGCGCCGCTGATCGGAACCGGTCTCGAATCGATCGTCGCGGTCGACTCTGGTGAGGTATTGCTGGCCAAGCAGGCCGGAATCGTTGAGAGTGTCGATGCCGACACGATCGTCGTACGTGGCGATGACGGCACGATCGACACCTACGAACTGCCGAAATTCAATCGCTCGAATCAGAGCACGTGTATCAACTACCGACCCGCCACCTACATCGAAGAGGGCGTGCGCGTCGAAGAGAACCAACCGCTGGCTGACGGTCCCTCCATCGAGGGAAGCGAGCTGGCACTGGGTCAAAACCTCCTGGTGGCGTTCATGCCATGGGAGGGATACAACTTCGAGGATGCGATCATTATCAGTGAGCGCGTGGTCCAGCAAGACCTGCTCACCTCCATCCATATAAAAGAGTATGAGCTCGAAGCGCGCGATACGAAATTGGGACGCGAAGAGATCACCCGCGAGATCCCCAACATCAGTGACGATATGCTCGCGCATTTAGACGAGGAAGGCATCGTCGTGGTCGGCACCGAAGTCGGTCCCGGCGACATCCTGGTCGGCAAAGTCACCCCCAAGGGTGAAAGTAGCGAGCAGACCGCTGAAGAGCGCCTCCTGCGTCAGATCTTCGGTGAGAAAGCACACGATGTGCGCGATACCTCTCTGAAAGTCCCGCACGGCGTGTCCGGACGAGTCATCTCGGTCTCACGCGTCAGCTCTGGGGACGCCGGTGTCGAGCTCAAGCGTGGGGTCAACGAGATGGTACGCGTCTTCGTTGCCCAAAAACGTAAGATCCAAGAGGGAGATAAGCTTGCCGGACGACACGGTAACAAAGGCGTCATCGCCAAGGTCCTTCCCATCGAGGATATGCCCTTTATGGCTGACGGAACCCCCATCGATTTGATTTTGAGTCCGCTGGGTGTGCCGTCGCGTATGAACGTCGGTCAGCTGCTTGAGACCCATCTGGGCTTTGCGGCCGGTATCGGCTTTGAGTCGGTTACCGCAAAGAAGACCGTTGACGGTATGATGCACATCTCGACGCCGGTCTTTGACGGCGCCAACGAGCACGAGATCTCCGACGCGATCGAGGCGGCCAACCACAATCTGGTACTCAAAGCCAACGATCGCTTCGGCAAACAGGTCGAGGAGGCCTTCATCCCGCAGATGTCGCGCGAAGGCAAGATTACGCTGTATAACGGACGCACCGGTGAGCCCTTCCGCGAGCCGGTCACCGTCGGTTACATCTATACGCTCAAGCTGCACCACCTCGTCGACGATAAGATCCACGCACGCTCGACCGGTCCGTACTCGCTGGTGACCCAGCAACCGCTGGGTGGTAAGGCCCAGTTCGGCGGTCAGCGCTTCGGTGAGATGGAAGTGTGGGCTCTCTACGCCTACGGCGCGGCATACCTGCTGCGCGAGATCCTGACGATCAAGAGTGACGACCTGATCGGACGCGTCAAAGCCTATGAAGCCATCGTCAAGGGCGAGAATATCCCCGAGCCGGGTATGCCGGAGAGCTTTAACGTGTTGCGCACCGAGCTCAAAGCGCTGGGACTTGATATCGAGGCGCTGAGTGAGATCAACGAAGAGATCGAGCTTTCCGAGGCTCCCGAGGAGATCAGCGAAGAGCTCATCCACGAGTATGAACACGGTCGTCCGCGGCTGTTCTTCGATGAGGAGGGCACCCTGATCACCGATCTAGACACCATCGAGAAGATGATGAAGGAAGATCTCGAGGGCGGCGAGGGGCTTGTATCCGCAGACGAGAGCGATTGGAATCTCGATGCGATCGAGCTTGACGATGACGACCTGCTAGGAGAAAACCCGACTGCGGCACCTGCGGCACCACCGGCAGAAGAGGCCAAGGAAGCCAAGGAAGCTCAGGATGCCAAAGAAGGGGAGGAGAACTA
>WRDL01000135.1 GCA_009784095.1 Coriobacteriia bacterium
CGCAGGGACAACATACGACCTGATAGACAAACTGAGTAAGAGTGCGATCTCGCACAACACGACCAACGGGCAGATGTTCGCGCTTCTCGCCTACACCAGCGGTCCTTACACACCGCCGGCCGGTGCGATCGCTGATGTCGACAAACTCATCGATAACCTTCTTGCACTCCAGAACGCAGATGGTGGTTGGTCGTTCCTGCCGGGTGTCTCGGATGCTGACATGACCGCGATGGGTATCGTCGCATTGGCTCCTTATCGCACTAGCGAGCCCCGTGTTGAGTCGGCGATCAAGAAGGCGTTGGGGACCTTGAGATCACTCCAGTTACCGAGCGGTGGTTTTGCATCGGTCGATACTCCCGGAATGCTCAACATCAACTCGACCGCGATGGCGATCATCGCACTTTCGGCGGTCGGTATCGATGCGCAGACCTGGGGGACCGAAGCGGACGCGAGTGCTACTCCGCTGGACGCGCTGCTTTCGCAAGCGACTGCGTCGCTTGACGGATTCCACTTCGGCGGTAAGCCCAACGATATGGCGACCGAGCAGGGGTTTCGCGCACAGGTCGCCTACCAGGGGTTCAAGAATACCGGGCAGACTTTCAACATTTACACGCAGGCGGCCTTAGGACTTGCGGGCTTGGCCGATGCGGGTGATGGTAAAGATGCGGATAAAAGTGGGGGATCAGGCGTCGATCAAGCAAATGCTGCTCCTCTCCCGCCGACCGGAGATGATACGCAGCGGATACTTCTTGCGGCTACTGCGTTGGTCGTCAGTCTCCTACTCTGCGCATACCGACGAGAAGAACGATCGATGCTGATGGATCGCTCAAACCCTTTCGTGGGAGTGGACGATATCGTGATGACTGATAGGTGGGAGAGATGAACAAGAGAATCGATTATTATCAAGCGAGATCCGCGCTCCTCGCCGCGATCCTGACCTGCGTGTTTGCAGCGTCCATCGCGACCGGCATTGGGATGAGCGGGCGTGTATTCTCAGAGGATAGCTCTGCGTATGCGACACAGCCGCTCGCTACTCAAAAACAAAGCGGTTCATTGACAGAAAAGACTGACGTCGAACAGGATAAGTCGCAAAAAACTGACAAGGATACTAAGGCGGAGAAGACTGGCACTGACGATCCCTCCACGAAGAAGGATACCTCCTCCTCGTCTTCGTCGGATCAAAGTTCAACCGATAACTCAGCGCCCTCATCATCGACCGGAGGTGGCAGTGGTTCAGCTGCTGACGGCTCAACTGCAGCAGCGTCCGGTGAAACTGCGCAACCCGCGACTTCACCCCCACCTCCACCACCGGCTCCCGCGACCATCACGGTCTCGGTCTATATCGACAGCTCTGCTGCTGCCAGCTACGGTTGGCCAGCCTGCATGGCTTCGACCTCGGTAACACTGGCACCGGGCTCCTCGGTCTATGATGCCCTCTGCGCGACCGGGGTCGGCGTCGGAGGTTCAAACAACTACGTCAGCTCGATCAACGGACTTGCGGAGTTCTCATGCGGTCCGTCAAGTGGATGGATCTACTACGTCAATGGTTCAAGTCCCGGATACGGATGTGGATCTTACACGCTTTATGGAGGAGAGAGTATTTCTTGGAGCTACACCCTTGAAGGGTGGAGATGAGTGTGCGTACTCGTAATTTGAGAGTGGGAGAAGGAGTGTTCTAATGCGCTCTTTCTCAGCCTTCGACATGGTGCATCCGGCGCTGTTGCTGGGAGCATTTACCGTGATCATCGGCTGTACGATGCTCGCGATCCATCCGATACTGCTCACCATTTCATTTGTCTGCGCGATCGCATTCAGTCTCTATGCACGAGGATGGCTCCCCACCGCAAAGACCTTGGCGTGGCAGATCCCTTTGATCGCGTTGTGCGCATTGATCAATCCGCTCTTTTCCGCGGTGGGATCGACCGAGCTGTTCCGCATCGGAACCCGAGCGGTCTATCTCGAGAGTGTGGTATACGGCGCATGTATGGGGCTGATGCTCGCGGCGGTCATGCTGTGGTTCTTTAACGCGACGGTGATACTGACGACTGATAAGGTGATGTCGGTGATGGGTAATACGATGCCGACCATCGGACTCATGATCTCGATGATGATGCGGTTGGTGCCCCAATTCGTTGCGCGAGGGACTCTCATCACTGATACGGCTCACGCAACTTCCGCAGCCGCACCACGAACGATGGCGGAATCGACTGCTGTACGCCTGCGCCAGGTCTCGGTCCTGATGGGTTGGAGCATGGAGGATTCGCTTGAGACTGCCGATGCGATGCGCGCGCGCGGTTGGGGTGCCGCCACGAGACGGACGACCTATCAGCGCTATCGTTTTCGCTCGTTCGATGGCATCATTTTGGTCATTCTTGGCACCCTGTCCCTTGTCAGCATCGTCCTCGCGTGGCGAGTGACTGAGCGTTTCAGCTTCTTTCCGACCATCAGCCCCCTGGCGTGGTGGTGGGGGTATGCCCCCTACGCGCTCTTGATGGGATTGCCACTCTTGATCGGTCTGGCCGACGATGCTCGCTGGAGACGGCTGTCATGAACGCGCTGACGATCACCGACTTCAGCTTTTCCTACCCAAAGCAAAGCGAGATCTTGAGCGATGTCTCGATGGAACTGGCGAGCGGGTCGTTCAACCTCCTGGTAGGAGCGACCGGCTGTGGAAAGACCACCCTTTTGCGCTCGATCAAGCCAGAGCTTGCACCGGTCGGATCCACCACCGGAGCGATCGAGGTCTTCGGACGGCGCACGACCCAACTCGATCCTTATGAGTCCGCGACGATGATCGGCTATGTCTCGCAGAGTGCTGACAATCAGATCGTGTGTGACAGCGTATGGCATGAGTTGGCGTTCGGTCTGGAGAATCTCGGTATCGATA
>WRDL01000136.1 GCA_009784095.1 Coriobacteriia bacterium
CAGTTATGCATCCTATAGCCCCTCAACCCCTCATTCGCATGTAAATGCGAAGATGTGGATAAACCCGATATGTCTGGTGTGTGGTTATCGTGTCTTAAGTGACGGGAGTATTGATGTTTCATCGATGGACAAAGGTGGCGCTCTACTTGATAAAGTTGCATTATATAGTGTCTCAATAGTGATTTCGGGTTTAATTGTATATGGAGGGGAAGCTGCTCAAGCTTATGTTTTATCATCTCCTCTAATTCCAGTGATTGGAAAGATGCCTCACCTAGAGCAGATTGGGAATAATGAGTTCAGAGTCGCAGATTTACTTCCAAATCTTGGTTCTCCTCAAGCTAATTGGTACCAGAATTCAAGTGTATTAAGGTCTATTATGAATCAAGGTATACCGATTAAGGATGTGACAGCGCAGATTGATCCCATGATTAACGATGGGTTTCTGGCAGCAGAACGTTTATTACTACAGAATCATAATTGGACACTTATTAATGGGTTCTGGTATCCACCAAAATGAGGAGACCACCAATGGATTTATTTACAGAAGAACGACAAAAGCTGTTTAACACCTTTGAAAAGTGTATTCAAGCAAACTTTCTCTTTTTGTCTGATATGGACTATAGACTTAATCGATCAAATATGGGATGGGAGGCAAGCTTCTCATCAACTAGTGTGACGCTAAACATATACTATGAGAGGGTGAGCTTCGAGATCTATTCGACGATTGTTCTTAAAGAAAACCATAGCGAGTATTCGGTTTGGATAGATGATATTCTGCCTCTGGGTCTTGAGAGACAGTTTCGATATGCAACGCAAGAATCTACTGTAGAAAAAGCAATTGTAGAAATAAGAGATCTCATCCAACGCTATGGAAAGAATTATCTTGATGGAGATGTGCGCTCATTTAGAGCAATTATTAAAAAAAAGAGTGATTGGGTCAGAGATCAAGACCTACTATCAATTGAGCATAGAGCAAGAGATGCCTGGAATCAGGGCGACTATGAAACGGTAGTAGCACTTTATAAATTTATACAGAAAGATCTCAAACCATTTCAAAAGAGAATAATGTACCTTGCAATGAAAGAGGTCGAACTAGAAGAAGAAACAGACGAAAGATCGAAGAAAATAAATCGTGAAAACAGATAATAATGGGATTAGCCGACTTTTGGGATCTGTCAGAAACTTTGTGTGTGAGTTCTAACTCGCGCAATCAAGCCTCTGTTCGAGCTCGCAAACGGTTTACTTACCGTTCTGCGCCGAGCACTTGCAAATAGCGCCGTCCTAATATACTGGAAGTGCCGTTCAACGGTGTCTTGTGGTGTGACTGAGGAATTTGAGGAGTGTTTTGTATGGGCATTCTCGCCGATTTCGAAGACAGTATCGGCAAGGTGGTTGAAGGAACGTTCGGGGGGATTTTCCGCAGCCATGTTCAGCCGGCAGAGATAGCAAGAGCATGCGCAAAAGAGATGGATCGATCGAAAAAGCTCGGCATCGGCAAGGTCTATGTCGCCAATTTCTATACGATCATCCTCTCGCCCCGCGATGGGGATGCGCTCGGAGGACTGATGTCCGTGCTTGAGTCTGAACTCGAGACTTATCTTTTGGGTCACGCGCGTGAGAACAATTATCAATTGGCGACGCGCCCGGTCACCCATTTCGTCACCGATCCCGAGCTCAAACTGGGGCGCTTCGATGTCATCGGAGAAACGATGTCGCAAGCAGAGATCGACAAAGAGCTCGGCATCGAGGAGGAAGCGGCAGCGTCCGTTCGCCCTTCGCCACCACCGGTGGCCGAACCCGAGATCGCCACTGCCCTACCGCACCCGGATCTCAAACCGCTTCTCGACGGTGATAGTTACACCCCGACCGAGGCAACATTGACCTCTCCGCTCATCGGCACCATCACGATCGGTGAGCAGGATCTTTACACCATCGGACGAAAAGAGAACTGCGACATCCGTCTTGAGGACAGCGCCGCCTCGCGACTGCACGCGACGTTGACCTTCAACGATACCAATTGGGTCATCACCGATAACGAATCGACCAACACGACTCAGATAAACGGACAGCCGATAACCTCGAAGTCCCTGGTCGATGGTGACATCATCACGATCGGTACCACCCAGTTCACCTATCGCCTTGGCGAGGCATCTGACAGCACTGCTGAGGGCACCTCTGCCTACCCGACGATAAAGGGCTTTTTATGATCGATATAATCCTCTTGGCAGGGCGCATCGCGCTCATCGCATTGCTCTATATCTTTTTGCTCTTCGCGATCAAGACCGGTATCGGTCTGGTGCGCGGATCAAAAAGGTCGCAGGGCGACCAAGGTCTCTCGGTCACTGTCGCTTCGGGTCCCGAGACCCTTATCGGCACCACCCTGCCCCTGACCGCCGCGCTCGTGATCGGGCGTACCCACGGCAACGACATCGTGGTCGCCGACAATATGGTCTCAAGCACACATGCACGGATCACACCGCTGCCTGATGGCGCCATTCTTGAGGATATGAACTCGACGAATGGGACGCTCCTGAACGGGATGCGGATACAGGCGCCTCAAAACCTCGTGGCAGGCGATAAGATCACGATCGGTATGCTCACCTTGGTCGTTGATCGCCGGTGAGTAACGCACCGGTCCATACCACGCCTCTTTCCGGTGCACGCGCAAGCGCGAGCGTTGATGCATCCGGCGCGTTCGGCACGCTCTACCCCTATTCGGCTCAGACCGATATCGGACGGGTACGTGCCATTAACGAGGACTCGATCTTGGCGCTGCCGCCCCTCTTCATCGTCGCCGACGGGATGGGTGGGCATGAGGCCGGGGAGATCGCAAGTTCGATCGCGGTCGAGACCATTCGCGAGTACACTCCCCACCG
>WRDL01000137.1 GCA_009784095.1 Coriobacteriia bacterium
CGCTCCTGCTCGGCGGAAAACTCATCGCGGGCATCAAATTCGTTACCCCCGTTGAGCCACATCCGGGTGAGCGCCATCTGGTTCATCGTCAGGGTGCCGGTCTTGTCCGAGCAGATCACCGAAGCGTTGCCCAGCGTCTCGACCGCAGGAAGCTTACGGATAAGCGCGTGCTTCTTGGTCATGCGTTGCACGCTGGTCGTCAGTGTTAGCGTCACGATCAGCGCGAGCATCTCGGGAACAGCGGCGACCGCGAGCGCGATCGCGACGAGCAACATGTCAGCAGCCTCCATCCCGCGCCCGATGCCGAGCGCGAACAGGAAGAATGCTGACAGTATCGCGACCCAACTGATGAGGCGGCCCAGACCATCGAGCCGTTTTTGCAGTGGAGTCTTGGATCGTTTCCCGGTCTTGAGGAACTGCGCGATATGACCCATCTGGGTATCCATACCGGTCGCGACGACCACCGCAAGTCCGTTGCCGGCGGTGATCACGGTCCCGAAAAAGACCATGTTCAGCTGGTCACCGGCAAGTACCGTGCCCTCCAGTTCGACCGAGGCGTTCTTCTCGACCGGCTCACTCTCGCCGGTCAGAGCAGCTTCGTCACTGAACAGGGAGCTCGTCTCGATAAGCCGTGCGTCGGCAGGAACGATATCGCCCGTTTCCAATATGATGATGTCGCCGGGTACCAGCTCGGAGGTGTCGACACTCAGACGGATCCCATCTCGCAGCACCGTACAAGTTGGAGAAGTCATCTTCTCCAAAGCCTCCAGCGCGCGTTCGGCGCGACCCTCCTGGGTCACCGCGAGGAAAAGGTTGAGGATGACGACACTTAAGATGACGATCGGTTCGATATAGGTCTTGCTTCCGAGGATCGCCATGTAGAACGAAAGCGCCGATGCGATGAGCAGGATGATGATCGAAACATCGAGGAGATGGCGCAAGGTACGCTGTATGGCGTTTTCACGCGGCGCCTCGTCCAAGACGTTCTTGCCACCGCTTTGCTGAAGCTGGAGTACGTGTTCGGGAGACAGACCACGCTGCGGATCGACGTCGAGCTCGTCGAGAATGACCGGGATCGCCGGTTCGTACCAATTGATCTGATCGTTGAGGTTCATGGCTTGCCTAGTCGATGACGACCGCGGTGCCGCTGGCGGTCACCATAAGCATATTGTTACCCGCACCCAATACTTCGTAATCGACATCGACCCCGATGACCGCGTTGGCACCCATCTCCGCCGCACGCTGGCTCATCTCATTGATCGCGTCGGTGCGCGACTGGATCAGCTCGCCTTCATAAGAGCCGCTGCGTCCTCCCAAGAAGTTGGTGATGCCGGCAGAGATGTCCTTGACGAAATCAACTCCGTTGACCACTTCGCCGAACACGATGCCTTTATAGTCGACGATCTTCTTGCCCTCGACCTGTGGGGTGGTGGTGATGATCATGATGGACCGATCCTCTCCATTTTAGTGTGATTTTGAGTACATGCCATTGTATCAATAAGGGTGCGATCACATGGGAGGAGAAGGGGTGCGAATCGAAATGGTGGGCGAGGAGGGATTAGCGTGTATTTGCTTCGCAAATCCACCTACGTCGCTTCGCTCCTCACAAAATGCTCTCATAAATCGCATTTTGTCCTGCGGGTTCAAATCCCTCTCCGACAATAAAATCTAAAACACCCGCAGAAGCGGGCATTTTCGATTTATGGTGGGCGAGGAGGGATTTGAACCCCCGACCTTGTGCTTGTAAGGCACCTGCGCTCCCGCTGCGCCACTCGCCCGATCGGATCGCTTCACATACGCAAAGCGGTTATCCATTGTAACACGTGAGACAGTGGGGTCGGCTCCTTTTGTCCCGCTCAGAAGTCGAATACGACCGCCATGATGTCTTGGCGCTTGAACTTCGCGTCCGGCTTCTGCTCGACGAACTGCGTGCACGCGAGCGTATGCTTGCTGAACTTGAGCATGTTATAGCTCAGGTAATCCTTGTTCTTGCCGATCGAGGATCCGCATGCGATGACGAGGATCCTATCCATGTCGATGACGATCGGGATGTGCTTGTGTCCATGAAGGATGAATTTCGTGTCGTATTCGCGCAAGAAATCGAGGAACTGGTCCGCATCACGCAACCGCTTGAGTTTCTCGCGACCTCTATACCTGCCGACCTCCTCTTGCCACTGATCGTTACCATAGACTTGCGCGTAGTAGGAGGCTGCCGCCACGTGGTGATGAAGCACTGCAACAAGCGTATAACGTTCCAATTGCTTGATGCGGGCAAGCTGCTCGCGCATTTCCTGCATCTGCAATTCGCCGATCTCCCCTTGGGCGAACAGCCCTCCGGTATTGGAGTTGAACAACATAAATATCACACCGATGTCCTCGATGATCTTGATCTTGGGATAACCCCCGATGATGTGCTGCCACCTTTGGTTCTTATGGCGCAGCGCCAGCCCAAATCGATTGATGTCGTGATTTCCCAGTACGAACATCGCCTCGTCGTTACTGTTGGTGTCGAGGAATTCGGCAAAATTACGTACCGACTGCACGCTGGCATCGGTGGGGTTGTTCACATGATCTCCGGTGACGACGAAATCGATCTTGTCACGCGCATCGAGCGTTCTCACCTGGGTATTGACGAGTGTCTCCAGCTGAGTCTGGAGCCTCGATCCGCTCTTCGATCCGAAGTGGATATCGCTCAGGTGGAGGAAGTAGTGACTGCGCGGCAATTTTGACTGCGCGTACTCGTTAAGTTGCTCGAACGGTTTCTCACCATGCGCGAGTGCGAACACGTGGCTGAGCTCATCGCTGTTAGCGACCGGCACGAACGCGACC
>WRDL01000138.1 GCA_009784095.1 Coriobacteriia bacterium
GGGAACCTACGGCGTTAGGCACGAGGCATTCCTCCTTCATTATCTCGAGGGACCCTTTTTCAGCAATTTTATAGTTTATAAAAAAACACAGGGGTATGTCAAGTAGAATGCCTGCTATTTATGGGTTTTTTGTGGAGGAAATCGCCCGTCGTTTTTGCGATCCTCTCTTTCGTGCTTTTTTATTAAGTTTTATTACGCTACTTCGGTCGACCTCCGGTGCGAACATGAACAGGCTCGCATAAGGGATCCGCAAGGGATCCGGGTCCCATGGCGCGAATCGTCTCGACTCGCTACACTGAAAGTAGTGGTCTGAGATCACTGTGAGAAGTTGGTGGGTGACAAAAGGTATCGGTGGGCGATGTTGGAATTGAAGGGCACATACGGGTCGGCGATCGTCTTTGCCGATGAGGTCGAGAAGGTCGCGATCGATCAGATCATCACGTTACTCGACCAAGAGTTCTCTGCCGACAGTCATATCAGGATCATGCCCGATGTCCATGCCGGAGCCGGTTGTACCATCGGTACCACCATGACGATAACCGACAAGGTCGTTCCGAATCTGGTCGGGGTCGACATCGGCTGTGGGGTCTTGGTCGCAACACTGTCTTTGACACGTGACGAGATCGACCTCGAAAAGCTCGATCGCCTCATCAAGAAGCGGATCCCTGCCGGCTTTGCCTCACACGACCGACCGATCGCGAACTATCTGGGCGACATCCGTGAAATCCGCGCCCTCGTCGAGCTCACCTCCAAAAAATGGAACGACAAGATGTGGAACCGTCAGATCGGCACCCTGGGAGGGGGCAATCATTTCATCGAGATCGCGATCGGCCAAGATGGGACCCTCTCTCTGTTGGTCCACACCGGCTCGCGCAATCTGGGACTTCAGGTCGCGGAGCATTACCAGGATCTCGCTATTCGCAAACATTGGAGATCCTCACCGGTAAACGGCCCGGCGATCCCGAACGATCTGTGCTATCTCAGCGGACAGGACAGGGATGATTACCTGCATGATATGAGGATCTGCCAGACTTTGGCGGTCGCGAACAGGAGGACGATCGCGCATACCATATTCGATGCGTTGGATATCGGGGATCTCTTCGAGGGATCGATCGTGTGCGATACGATACACAACTACGTCGATGACGATCGGATGCTTCGTAAGGGAGCGGTATCAGCGCGCGAGGGTGAAGTTTTGGTCATCCCCTTCAACATGCGCGACGGCTCGCTACTGTGCCGCGGAAAAGGTAATGCTGAGTGGAACTTCTCCGCGCCCCATGGTGCTGGTCGTATCATGTCGAGAAGACGAGCTCGCAAAGTGCTCGACCTCGCGACGCTTATCAAAGATATGAATGACGTGTACTCTACGACCATAGGCAAAAGGACGTTGGATGAGTCGCCACGTGCCTACAAGGATATGCGAATCATTTCTGACGCTATCGGCGATACCGTCGAGATCATCGACCTGCTCAAGCCGATCTACAATTTCAAGGCGACGGATTAGTGTTACATTCTGTGGAGCGGTCTAGAGAAGGTCGAGCAGTTGAGGGAACTTGGTGATGACCGGTACCTGTTTGATCCAGTCGCCTCCCGCAGTGGGATCCTCGTAACCTTTATAACGTACGAGCACCGGATGCATGCCGATCGCAGCGCTCCCCTCTACGTCAGCGGTCAAGTGGTCACCCACATGCACCGCCTCATCGGGAAGCACGCCCATCGCGTCGAGCGTCACATAGAACGCGTGAGGCATCGGTTTGTGCACTCCGGCTGCGGCGCTTGCGGTCACGGTCTCGAAATACTGACCCACGCCGATGTCATCGAGCAGTTCGGCAAGTCCTACTCCCCAGTTGGAGATGATACCCATGCGATATCCGCGCTTCTGTAGTTCGGCGAGCGTCGCCTCGACTCCCTCGAAGAGCTTCCAGCGCCCACTCACGTCGAACTCGTCATAGCAAGCCTGTGAGATCGCGTCAAGATCGCGCTCTATGCCGACCGAGCGACAGACCTGAGCGAATCCGTTGATCCACATTTCGCGCTGCCGGGCTTCCTCCGCCCAGAAGGAGTCGTCTTTGTTGTACTCGGCGGTGTAGTAGCGATTGAACGCTCCCATCTCCCGGTCGAGCGTTGTCGCCGGGATCTCATGACCGAACCGTTGGAGCACCTCGCTCATGACCACACCGACCGATGGATAGGGGCGCAGCAGCGTGTTGCCCACATCGAAGGTGATCGCTTGTATGTTCTCAAACTTTTTCATGGGTATTAGTGTAGCATCGACCCTACTGTCACATGCTATCGATTTCGTGATGGGAGATCCTTCTGGCGTCATTCCACTACAGCTATGTTATATTTTATGTTATATTTGATTGGTACGGATTCTTGGTTCTACTCAGTAGACGTAGAACTAGACAGCTCAGGAGTGATGACAATGCCGCAAGTTTCGCTCTATATTGACGATGAGGTGCTCGATAAGGCTCGTAAAAGTGCGCAGATCAAGAAGATCTCGCTATCAAAGTACATCACGCAAAAATTGATTGAACAGCATGAGTCGGGGTGGCCAGAAGGCTACTGGGATCTATTCGGATCGATCACCGACGAAACCTTTGTGGAGCCAGAGGATCAACCAATAGGCCTCATTAATGAAGGACCGAGTTTCTCATGAGCTGGTTCCTTGATTCAAGCACCCTCATTGACTGCCTTCGTGGAAAGAAACCGTATATTGAACAATCGCTGGTACAAAACGACCCGTCAGATATCAAGATTCCTGCGATTGTCAAGGCTGAATTGGTTCTTGGCGCTTACAAGAGCA
>WRDL01000139.1 GCA_009784095.1 Coriobacteriia bacterium
AACCATTCCAGTTGGAGCACGCATACTTGATACAAGGGAACTTGGAGAGCTCTCACCGGCAGCTGATGCAGCGCTGGCCATACCTGAGCTCTAAAGATATAGCACTGCACCGAACGTCACATAGCGCTGGCCATGCCTGAGCTCTAAAGATATAGCACTGCACCGAACGTCACACAGATGGCGGTTCAGATGATCTCATCCCCATCATCAACGTTTGATCAGGTTGTTCGGATGAGAAAACTTTCAGCTAATCATCGATCGGTCGACTGCGTTGTTGCTTTTTCAGCGACTGCTTTCGTTTCGATTCGAGTCGTCGCTTTACCGATGCTTTTGTCGGATGTGTCTCAACGCGTTGTCGTCGAGGCTGACTGGCCTCTTCGAGTTTCCTGCGCAATCGCTTGAGCGCAACCCTTTTGTTCTGATACTGGCTTCGCTCTCTGCGTGCAACAACGACAATGCCACTGGGATCATGGATCAACCGCACCGCACTGTCGGTGGTGTTCACGCTCTGCCCTCCCGGTCCGGATCCGCGAAACACCTGCACCTTGCACTGGCTCAGTAGTTCGTCATCACTATGGGGAATAGAGTAGCCCATCATGAACCCCCTACTCCGCCTGATCTAACGGGATCTATTGCGCGACGGTGTAGTAACACGCTTTTGGAGAGACGATCTTCCCCTCGGCTTTAAGCTCTTTGAACGCTTTGCTCACCTCGACCTTGTCTACCCCGAGCGCATCGGCGACTTCTTGTGCCTTCATAGGCTTATCCGATTTCTTTAGTACACTGACGACTTTGTTGTCGATATCCATGCTTTCCTCCCTCAATAAGAGCTGACAGTGAAATTATACGGCAAAAGAGACTTCTCTCAGATCAGAGGGGTTCTTTTACTCTACCGCTCACCAGCAGCGTTTCATCGCCATGTCATGTTCTGAGAGTGGAATACTATGAAAGAAGGCCGACAAATGCCGACCTTCCTTTGTGTACGTCAAACACTCTTACGATCGTTTAAGCTACCTTTCGAACCGTTTTCTAGAAGCGACCACAACTACAATCGCTAATCCTACCAACAGCACGGCCACAGGCCAAAAGCTCATGACATCTCCGGTCTTTGGAGGTACTGGGTTGGGACCGGCTTTTGCATCGACTTTGTTGACGACCGTTACCGCGAAGACCGGGTTCGATACCTGTTCCGGGACATCGATCTTTATTGCCTCAGTCGTGTACCAAGTCTCGTCGCCTCCGAAAGCGACAACGTACCCGAGCAGATTAAACCCTGTTCTCTTTGCTTCCATCACATAATAAGTCTCACCGAGAGTGAGCTCAGCGACATCGATCGCCACGGCTCCTGCGACAAGATCAAACGACGCGATCGGATCTTTTTTTGCGTCGTAGAGCCATACTTTGAACGTTCCGGGTACTGCCACAGAGTTCTCATCCGCATCGAGGACCACTTTTCTTAGCGAGAGGACCGCATCAGCTGGTGGCTCGACCGGCTCCTCATACGTATTGACAAAGATGTTACCGTCCAGCGTATCGAATTCCACCGAATAGTCGAGTGGGTTACCTGATACGGTCACCGTGACTGTTCTTACTACTTCGTCGTTGGTCCATCCAATACCACCGCCACTGGTCTCAGTGATTGTGAAGGTGTAGACTCCGGCGCTCAGATCACCCAGATCGAATGATCCGGTACCGGTACCGGTGATCTGCACCGTTGAGTTGAAAGGAGTAATCTCCGGACCGTCGGTCTGAACCAAAGTGAACTCGAACTCGACCGATGGCGCTCCTTCGCTGACCTGTTTTTCAATATCAATGAAAACGGCAACGACCGGCTCCTCGTAAGAGTTGATGAAGATATCTCCGTCGAGCGTATCGAATTCCACCGAATAGTCGAGGGGATTACCTGAAACGGTCACGGTGACGGTCCTGACCACTTCGTCGTTGCTCCATCCATAACCTCCGCCACTGGTCTCAGTGATCGTGAAGGTATAGACTCCTGCGCTCAAATCACCCAGATCGAATGATCCGGTACCGTTTCCGGTGATCTGTACCGTCGAGTTGATAGGAGTAATCTCCTCACCGTCGGTCTGGACCAAGGTGAACTCGAATTCGACCGAAGGCGCTCCTTCGCTGACCTGCTTTTCAATATCGATGGTAACGGCAACGACCGGCTCTTCGTAGGTGTTGATAAAGATGATCTCGCCGGATTGTCCCCCCTCTTCGTTGAGACCGGAGAGCGCGAAAGAACTATTATTTCCCACCGCGATCGAATCAATAACAATGCCATCAAGGCTTGATGCCAAGTCAGTTATGTTCAGTGGCCAGGCTGAAGAGGTCGGCACAGAAGCACCTAAACCGAGTTGACCGCTGCCATTTGATCCCCATGCCCACACATTGCCTGCGTCGTCCAAAGCAAGACTGTGACTCGCTGAGGCGGCAATCTCAACGATAGTTGCGTTCTCGAAATGGTCTGGTGATCCTGTGATTATTGAGATGTCCTTTGGAGCGCCTTGCGCTGCTGGAGTCGTGAGACCATCACCGAGGGGACTCGTCGCGGATCGAGTACCCCATACCCACACATGGCCATCTTCGTCCAAGGCAAGACTGTGATAGGAACCTGCACTGATCTTGGTGATCGTGACCCCGTTGAGGGGGGCGGTCGAGGGCGCAGAGATATCTATTGGTGAAGTTTGCGCTCCGAAAGTCGAACCATCGTCACCAAGCGCGAAGTTC
>WRDL01000140.1 GCA_009784095.1 Coriobacteriia bacterium
CCACATAGATCGCGATCGCCCAGTGCGGCATGACCGAAACGGCGAATACCCCCGCCACGAATCCGGCAGCGTTCGCCCCCGCATCCCCCAGCATCGCCCTCTCGCGCAGGTCGGGAACGATCACGGTGAGAATGGGCAGCGCGAATAGGATCACGAAGGTGACGATCGAGGGGGGCAGCGAATACGAGTTATGGGGCGCGATCGCCGCGATGAGTGTCGAGGCTAGGATCAAGAACAGGTAGACTTTCGCCGCGCGTCCGGGACGCAGATCCATCAGATTGAGGAAGTTCGAGGTCAACGCGATCGCGGCACCCGCCAGATGCGCGATACCGATGAGCGCGATCCCGTCATAGGTGTTGACGAACGAGGAACTCGTCAGAGCGTAGATCAACGAAATCACCGAGATACCGATCAGTTTGGCAAATCCCGTGGTGATCCTACCTTTCGACGCGGCTGTAAGGTGCCCCTTGAAGCCCTTCTCCTCACCGGTACCGAACAGGTCGTCGATCAGTCCGAAGGCGAAGACCGCGCTGGTTGCTACCGCAAGATGCCATAGTCCCATGAAGGCCATGAGTATCGCCCAGATCAACCAGACGAAACCGAGCCCATACCAGACTTTACGACCCGCATAATTGGTGGTCTGAAAGCTATTCATCGACGAGCACCTCGACTTGAGGGCTCGCTCCCAGACCATGCAGACGGTCGAGCATCAACCAGAGAAGCGACGCACCCAAGTAGAGCACCATGATAGCGGGCAGAACGATGCCGGAGTCCTCGGTGAAGAACGCAACGATGCCTCCAACGAGCAGGGCCGTCATACCGTCACCGAAGAAGCGGTTCGCCTCAAGGGTACGCGTCAGCTCCGGTGTCGGACGAAAGCGCATCAACAGCAGAAATCCAATGACCGCGATGAACACGACACCCCACAGCGAGGCGGTAAGAACGCGCATGTTCGTGGCGATCTTTCGCGTCACGATCTCGATAAGCGGGGCAATGCCACCTTGCTCGGCCGAGCCGATCGCACGTGCTAAATGGGTCTCGCCGTGTGCGCCGAAACGATCGATCACGATGAACACACCGATGATCAACACGACTGCGATCGCCATCAGCAGGATGTTCTTCCAAGTGATCTTCTGGTCGTTGACGAGCAGCAATAGGACCGCATAGCCCACAGTTGCCCATATAGCGACACCGACATTGGCTCCCCACCACGGGGCGGCACAGACCAGCATGACGAAGAATGCGCCTGCTGCGAGAACCCAGGTGCTAAAGCGGCGCGGCCGAGCGGTGCGCGCGACCCAGAGCACGAACGTCATGACGGTGGCGCCGTACAGCAGCGCAGCACCTTCGTTGCCCAGCCCATAGAAGCGAAACGCCAGGATCGGTGAGTAACTCAGAAATCCCGAGAACGACAGGGGCGCGCCGATCAGTTGATCGACGATGATGACGAGCGAGGTGACTGCTCCCAAGAATATAATGCCGCTCGTCGTACCCCAGACGAGCCAGATGATGATCGCGACGATCCAGAGTACCACCGTGGCGGCAATCAGTTGTGCAAGCACTTGGTTGGGTGTCTGCGGCCAACGATCGATCGTAAACATGAACCAGGTGGCCGCCGGGATCGACAGGGCGCCCAGTATTGCGATATTGAACACCTCACGCACCCGTTTGATGGTCTCGGGCTTCCAGTGGTCATCGGCCCACACCAAAACGAACGCACCGGCGACGAGCAGGAGGACCGTGATCCAAATGATCGTAGAGATCACCCGCGCGCGCAGCGAGTCGACCGAAAGCGCGGTGTTGTTGGATTTGACGAGATAGTCGACGCGATCCATGGTGGTCGCGCGCGAGAAGATCGGCGATCCGATGACCTCAAGCGGTGCGGGTATCTCAAGAAGCGCATACATCGTGGCGGACAGATCGAGGTTCGTTACCAGCCCGATACGCTGGGTCGAATCAGAGCTGAGCAAGCCGTCATTCAGCTCAGCAGACTCCTGTGGTTGCGAGATGATAAGAGGACCGAGCCCCTCACGTTTGAGATGAGGATTGAGCGCGGCTTGTGACGCAATGATGATCGTGGCATCCGGATAGATATCATCGGCCGCACCATAGATCTCATCGAGTGTCTCAAGCGCTTGGTTCCAGTTCCTCTCGGCAGCTACCACCGAGGATTCGGACTTCGAGGCTTGGGCGCGATAGAGATCCCCGGGATCGATGACGACCAAGGATGGCTTGCCAACAGGTAGTTCTTGGGCGAGCGAGCTCATCTGAGCGGTAAGCTTTTCGCGGTCGGTCCGTAGCCCGTAGGGCGCAGTGAAATCCAGCATCAGAAGGTCGTTCGAGACCGTACCGAGCGCGACCTTCCCGTCCGTATTCATCGCGACGACCGCCGCCGGTCTCATCTGTCGGATCGCATTTGAGGTGAAACCCAGATCCGAGTTTCCGAGCGCAGCGGTCACCCCGCCGGCGTCCTCGATCGCTGATCCGAGCAACCCGGGTATCACGGTGAAATCACCGGAGGCGTTGGCGGCAAGGATACGCGGAAGCCCCAGATAGACGATCGCGGCGTTGCCGGCATCTTGACCCATCAAGCGCGCATAGATCTCGGCGCTCTGGACCCCGTCGATCATCTCGGTGACGTTATACGCTTCACGTGCTGAC
>WRDL01000141.1 GCA_009784095.1 Coriobacteriia bacterium
CCACTCCCGCCGGTGCCGGGGGTCAAACAGCTCAGTACCCCGTTATCGTAGAGATAGATGTTACTCTCCCCGCTTGTGATACCGGCGAGTAGATTGGTGGCACGGGAGCAGAATACGACTTGACCCGCCTCGTTGATCTGGGCATTGAAACTCTCGTTGTTCGCTCCATTCCCGCCGGTGCCGGGGGTCAAACAGCTCAGGGTCCCATTATCGTAGAGATAGATGTTCCACGACCCACTTGTGATACCGGCGACCAGATCGGTGGCATCAGATTCGAATACCACTTGGCCTTTGGAGTTGATCTGAGGTTTGCCGCTCCAACCATCTCCGCCGATCCCATCAAGACCGGGGGTCAAACATCTGAGCTCTTGAACTAATGTACGTGCAGAAACGATACTAGGAAGTACCACCCCCACCATCAACACGCAGACGAGAAGTAGACCTCCTCCCAGCATGAACGTGCGTCTGTTACCTGTCCTGGTGATCATGAACGCTTCCTTTCTGATCCGGCACTTTGTTATATCAAAATTAACTTCGAAGCCGAAGTACAAAACAAGTGTTGCACTAACTCACAAATCATGCAACTGCTCAGGGGTCATTTGAGGTGCATTCGTTCCTCATCTGTTTATTATGCCATTCGCGGAGTAAAACCAACCCCGGTGATTATTGGGAGAGCAGGTCCGACCCTGCTTTCGTCAGCGGGCTAGTAATCATCGGCGGCAGGGCTTTCTCGCCACGCGGTGAGGAATTCACCGTAACGATCCTGCTCGATCGCCTCACGGGCTCGCGCGGTCAGATCGAGCAGATAGTGCACGTTGTGCTGACTGAGCAAGATCGCTCCCAGCATCTCTTTTGTCGTCACCAAATGTCGCAGATAGGCACGGGAATGATGCGCACAGGTATCGCACGAGCACTCAGGATCGAGCGGGGTGAGATCATCGGCATACTGCGCGTTGCGCAGATTCATGCGACCCTGGCTGGAGAAGGCGGTGCCCATCCGAGCGGTGCGGGTCGGCAGGACGCAATCGAACATATCGACCCCCCTACCGATCGCCTCGAGCATCGAGGTGGGACTTCCCACCCCCATCAGGTAGCGCGGCTTATTGTGAGGAAGTGCCTCGCAAACCGCAGGCAGGGATTCGAGCATCATCTCATGAGGCTCGCCCACGCTGTATCCACCAATACCATAGCCGTCGAACCCGATATCAACCAGACCCTGGACCGAGCGTAAGCGCAGGTCATTGTGTACCCCGCCCTGCACGATACCGAAAAGCATCTGGTCGTCTCGCATATGTGCTTCTTTACACTGGCGCGCCCACTTCAGTGAGAGCTCGACCGCACATGCAACATCTTCTTTGTCGGCCGGATAAGGGGGGCACTGATCGAGTTGCATGATGATATCGGCACCGATCAGCTCTTGGATCCGTATGTTCTCTTCAGGCGTCCAGAAGTGCTTCGAGCCATCTAGGATGGAGTAGAACTCGACACCGTCATCGCTGAGCTTGAGGGTATCAGCAAGCGAGAAGATCTGGAATCCGCCACTATCGGTCAGGATCGGATGGTGCCAGTTCATGAATTCATGGAGCCCACCCGCGCGTGCGATCAACTCGGCACCGGGACGCAGATAGAGGTGGTAGGTATTACCGAGCACGATCTGAGCGCCGAGCGACTCGAGCAAGGCCGAGGTCATCGCTTTGACGGTGCCTCGGGTGCCGACCGGCATGAAGGTCGGGGTCTGCACTTCACCGTGCGCGGTGCGCAGGGTCCCTCGCCGCGCCGCGGTGCGTTCATCGGTATGGCGAAGGGTATATCCCAGATCCTGCATGCGCATTATTGTATCAACATCGCGTCACCAAAGCTGAGAAAGCGATAGTCGCCTTCCAGAGCGGTACGGTAGGTTTCCATGATGAGATCGCGACCAGCCAGGGCGCTGACCATCATCATCAACGAGGATCGCGGTACGTGAAAGTTGGTGATGAGCGCGTCAACGATACCGAACTCATAACCCGCTACGATGAACAGTCCGCTTCTGCCCGCGTACGGCTCGAGTGTGGGTACCGACTCTGCGGCGTGCTTGCGGGCTGCCTGGTAGGCGGTCTCAAGTGCGCGAGCGGTCGTCGTGCCGACCGCGATGACACGACCACCGCATGCTTTGACGCGCTCAATCGCCTCGACGGTATGACCGTCGACTTGGATATACTCGGTATGGATCCGATGATCGAGAGGATCATCGGCGCTGACCGGACGGAAGGTATCGATCCCCACATCGAGACGCACCGTCTCGAGGCCGATTCCCTTCGCTTCTATCTGCTCCAAGAGATCATCGGTGAAATGAAGTCCGGCGGTCGGAGCGGCGGCACTGTGCTCATCGCGCGCATAGACCGTCTGATAGAGTTCTGCGTCGTCCAGAGTTCGCGTGATATAGGGAGGCAGCGGAACCTGTCCGAGAGAATGGATAGCTTCGGTTACCGTCCCGGCCTCAACCTGCAGCTCGATGATACGTGTGCCTTCATCAATAACATCCCGGATACAACCCGCCAGATCGAGATCGTCTGACTCGACGAA
>WRDL01000142.1 GCA_009784095.1 Coriobacteriia bacterium
CAACGAGCGAATCGCCCGCGGTCAGGTCAATACGCCACCTGAAACAAGGACGCGCAGTATCGAGCGCATCATCAGAGATCATGTATTCACGTTGTTTAACGCACTTAACTTCGTTCTGTTCCTGTTGGTGGTATCGGTCGGGCAGTTCAAAAACGGACTGTTCTTTCTCATCGTCATCGCTAATACCGTCATCGGGGTCTATCAAGACATTCGCGCCAAGCTGACGATCGACAACCTTGCAGTCATCGTCGCAACCCATGCCCGTGTCGTTCGCGATGGGGACGAGCGATCGATCCCGCAAGAAGAGGTAGTGCTTGGTGATGTCGTGATGCTCTCGCTGGGAGATCAGGTCTGCGCCGACAGCAGAGTCCTGGTAAGCGATAACCTCGAGATCGATGAGGCGCTTTTGACCGGCGAGTCCAATCCGGTCCTCAAAGAGAGCGGCGACAAGGTCTATTCGGGATCGTTCGTGGTCGCCGGAAGCGGCGCGGTCGAAGTTGCCGCGGTCGGACAAGACAGTTATGCGCAGCAAATCGCGGCACATATGCGCTACGAGAAGAAACAGAACTCGCAGCTGATGCGTATCGTGAACTTCATCATCAAGATGCTTGCCGTCGTCCTGATCCCCTTAAGTATCGCGCTGTTCGTCCGCACGTATATGAACACGGGGGATTTCACCGACTCGATACTGGCGATGGTAGCCGCGGCGGTCGGTATGGTACCCGAAGGGCTGATGCTTCTGACGGGGGTCGCATTTGCGGTCGGTACCTACAATCTGGTCAAGCATCGCACACTGACCCAGTCGATGCCCTCGATCGAGACGCTCGCACGCATCGATACCCTGTGTCTGGACAAGACCGGGACCATCACCGACGGCTCCCTGATCGTTGACGATGTCATCATATTGATCGACGATGAGGACAGCGTCGCTGACGAGCTGAGCGAATTGATCGCCGCTATGGGCGCGGACAACGATACGGCACGTGCCCTCCAAGACCATTTCGGCACGATCGGCACGTGGCGAAGCACGGCGTCAGCCGCGTTTTCCTCCTCACGTAAATGGGGTGGCCATACCTTTGGCGAGAAAGGCACCTTCGTCTTGGGAGCGCCTGCGTTTGTGATGCCGCACCTGGAGGAGAGCCTTGCCAATGAGGTTTCCCACTACGCCTCCCACGGTTTTCGGGTGCTGCTGTTTGCCAGTTCGCCGCATGCGTTGGAGGGCAGTGAGCTGCCACCGGGCTTGGATGCACGTGCGCTGGTCATACTGGTCGATAAAGTCCGTTCCTCGGCGCGCAAGACCTTCGAGTTCTTTAATGAGCAAGGCGTCGAGATCAAGGTCATCTCCGGTGATGATCCTGAGACGGTCTCGACTACCGCGATCTTAGCCGACATCGAGGGGGCGAACTACTTTGTCGACATGAGTCGGGTACCGGAGAGTGCCGCTTTCGGTGAACTGATGGAGTCCTATACCGTGTTCGGGCGCACCACGCCAAACCAAAAGCAGCGGATGATCGCGGCGTTGCAAGACGACGGCAAGGTCGTCGGTATGGTCGGCGATGGCGTCAACGACACGATGGCACTGCGCGAGGCCGATGTCGGTGTCGCGATGGCCTCAGGTGCGGGAGCCGCACGCGATGTTGCCGACTTCGTACTGGTCGACTCGGACTTCGACTCGATGGTACACGTAGTCAAAGAGGGACGTCGTGTCGTCAACAACATCGAGAAGGTCGCCTCGCTCTACATCGTCAAGACGATTTATACCGTCATCTTGACCATCATCTTCATCCTGCTGCCCTTCGAGTATCCGTTCCTGCCCATCCAGCTTACGCTCATCAACGTGTTCATGATCGGGATCCCCTCGTTCTTCCTGACGTTTACCCCTGATTACCGTGCGATGCACGATTGGTTTGCGCATCGCCTGATTCGAGACGCAGTGCCTGCAGCGATCTTGGTGATACTGAACGTGGTCGCGGTACAGCTGCTGGGCGGGCTCATCAATTTGAGCTTTGAGCAGATCTCAACGCTGAGCGTGTTGCTTAACGGGATCGTCTCAATGCTGCTGCTGCGACGAGTCTCTCAGCCCTATACGAAGGCTAAGATCGCAATGAACGTTGCAATGATCATCGGCTTTGTCTGCGCGTTCGTGTTCCTGCGCGATTTCTTCGTATTGGAAAATGTGTTCAACCAGCTTGCACTGATCTGGGTACCGTACGCGATCGGCTCCTATTATCTGTACGAGGAGTTCACGAAAATGACGGGTTTCTTTGAGCGCTGGTGGTTTAAAATCCGAGGTAAAACATATATAATCCCAGAGCCAGGACAATAATTCCCAAGACGATCTGAATGAGTTTGGAAAACGTGCCGTAGCGTTGTGAGGTCGTGATCTGGCGCGCCAGTCCCAGCGAGGTTCCCACCGCGACGATTAGCACACTATGACCTAGCGCGTAGATCAGCAGCAGCATGATGCCCCAGAGCATACTGCCTTGTGTGGCGACGATACCCAGCAATA
>WRDL01000143.1 GCA_009784095.1 Coriobacteriia bacterium
TAGCCAGTTGTGAAGACTCCTTGCGTTCGGCGCTCGCCGAGCGGTAACGCCAGCTGTGACTGATATAATGAGAAAACGTTTTATCACGAGGAGGTCTCGCATGGACTACCCAGAGGTAGAAGCAAAATTCATCGAAACGATCAAGACCGCTCTTGGATGGGAAGTGACTCCTGAACAGGCGTTTCTCAAAGACCTTAACGCCAAATCGATCGATATCTTCCGGCTCGCAATGTTTCTCGAGAAGGAATTCGGCAAGAAGATCCCCCTCTCCGATCTGATGGCAAGTGTCACGGTGGGAGATATGGCAAAAGCCGTTTTCGACAATTTATAATCCACGATCAACGAGGAGTTATTCATGGCAGTCATGGACGCATTAATTGCTAATGCTAAAAAGAAAAAAGCCCACATCGTTTTCCCTGAGGGTCACGACCCCCGTGTCGTGAAAGCAGCCAAAAAGCTCGAGCGCGAGGGCATCGCGCACCCGATCGTGCTCGAAGAAAAGGATCTGACGGCCAAGAAGATAAGCAAGTACGCGCATGCGTTCACCGATCTGACCGAGTTGCCGATCGAGATCCTCGAGATGATGCTTGCCGAGCCGCTGAACTTCGCGGCGGCGATGGTAGCTGCAGGGGATGCCGATGGCATGGTCGCCGGTCTTGACTGCGCGACTCAAGACGTCATCATGTCGAGCCAGCTTTTCATCAAGATCCTCGACAACATCTCGCTTCCATCGAGCTTCTTCATCATGGAGCTTGACGACCCCAAGTTCGGTGAGGACGGGTGCCTCGTGTTCGCCGATTGTGCCGTCGTGGTGCAGCCGACCTTCGATGAGCTCGCCGATATCGCGATCACGACCGCCGACAGCGTCAAACATCTGCTCGGTTGGGAGCCCCGTGTCGCGCTGCTCTCATTCTCGACAAAGGGAAGTGCCGGTCACGAAGAGGTCAAAAAGGTGATCAAGGCGCTTGACAAGGTGCAGACCAATCGGCTCGATATCAAGATCGATGGTGAGTTCCAGGCAGACACCGCGCTGGATCCGAAGGTCGCGCGTACCAAGATCGAGGTCGATAGTGAAGTCGCCGGCAAGGCGAACGTCTTGATCTTTCCCGACCTTGACGCAGGCAACACCGGCTACAAACTCGTGCAGCGTCTTGCAGGAGCGAAAGCCTACGGTCCCGTTCTGCAGGGATTTCGCCATCCGGTCAGCGATCTTTCGCGTGGCGCGACGGTCGATGACATCGTCGGTGCCGCAGTCGTCGTGGCAGCCCAAGTCAACAAAGAAGCCATGTAAAAGCGCCTGGGAGGGAAGCGCCCCAGCTTAAGGATCAACACGATGAATATTCTGGTACTCAATGCAGGAAGCAGCTCACTTAAGTTCGACGTATACGACACGGTGACGGATCGCTCCGAGCTGACCGGTGATATTCAACACATCACAAGCGATGCACACATGCGGTTGAGTGGCGCAGATGTGACCACCGAGGAGCGACTCTCCATCAGGTCGCATAAAGAGGCGATCCCCCTGATAAACCAACTTATCGAAGAACGTGGTCTGAGCTATGACGCGATCGGTTTTCGTGTCGTTCACGGAGGTGACTTCGCGCATCACATGATCGCGACCGATGAGGTGGTCGAGCAGGTTAAGAAGTTCTCTCCGCTCGCCCCTCTGCACAACCCTATCGCGATGGAGGTCGTCGATCTTTATCGTGAGCAGACCGATAAACCGATAGGCCTCATTTTCGATACGGTGTTCTACCACACGCTCCCTGCCGAAAGCTACACCTATTCGGTCCCCGCACAATGGCGCGACATGGGGATCCGCAAGTACGGTTTTCATGGGCTTTCGCACGAGTATCTCTACCAACGCGTCAACGAGCTGACCGATGCGCCACGCGTCATCTCGTGTCATCTGGGAGCCGGATCGTCGATCACCGCGACCACACCGGAAGGCACGCTCGACACCTCGATGGGGTTCTCGCCGCTTGCCGGTGTGATGATGGGAACGCGGACCGGTGATATCGACCCGGCGATCGTCGAGTTCCTCGCCAACAACACCGACCTGACACTCAAAGAGATCATCCATACGCTCAACAGCAAGTCCGGATTCCTTGCGATGGCCGGCACTGCGAACGTCATGGAGGTCTGTCGCAACGCCGACGAGGGCGACGAGCAGGCGCAACTGGCGCTTGCGTTGTTCGCCAAGCGTATCGTCGATTATATCGCGCAGTACTATGTGCATCTGGGTGGGGTTGATGCTCTCGTGTTCGCCGGTGGTATCGGTGAGAACAGCCCGGTGGTGCGCAAGCTCATCCTCGAGATGCTCGTGCCGCTCGGTTTCACTCTTGACGAGGAAGCCAACGAGCACAATGTCCACGATACCTCGATAGACGGCGGGACCGGACCCGAGGTCTATATCCTCAAGACGAACGAGTCGAAGATCATCGCCCGCAATACCGAAGAGCTGGTAGAGAGCGCGAAGTAAAAAGCATCAAATGAGTAGGAGATA